>JALYJV010000209.1 GCA_030775105.1 Pseudomonadota bacterium
GCCACGGAGGCCGTCACCGCAACGATCAACCGGAAGGGGCGCATCAAAGGTGGCATGTCGGAGCCTGACGCGCTTCGTGAGGGAGGCGTGTGCGCGCCAAGACATACCAACACACCGACCCGTCACCAAAACGGCTTCGATCGTACCGCGCGCGTCAACCGGACCCTGCCGGTCTATTTCAGGTGCTTGCTGACCAGCTTGGTCATTTCGAACATGTTGACGGACGTACGGCCGCCGAACACCTTCTGCAGCTTCGCATCCGCATTGATCTGGCGCTTGTTGGCCTGATCCTGCAAACCGTTCTTCTTGATGTAAGCCCAGAGGTTCTTGGTGATCTGGCCACGAGCCTGCGGCTTGTTGCCGACCACTTCGGCGAGCGTGGCGCTCGGCGTCATGGGCTTCATCAGAGCCGGATTCGGTTTGCGCTTGACCTTGACCTTCTTGACTGCCTTCTTCGGAGCAGCTTTCTTTGCAACCTTCTTCGGAGCTGCTTTCTTCGCAGCCTTCTTCGGAGCAGCCTTCTTGGCTGCAGCCTTCTTCACAGCTTTCTTCGGTGCTGCCTTCTTCGCTGCCGCTTTCTTCGGTGCAGCCTTCTTAGCGGGTGCTTTCTTCGCAGCAGGTTTCTTCTTGGCCTTGGCCATTAACGATCTCCCAGAAAGTACGCCCATGACGGGCACCGTATGCTATATCGAAATCAAATGCGGAGCACTAGTGTTTTTATCAAGCGCTTCCCTAGGGGGCTCTCTAGGGCGCACTCCGACCCCGAAATCAGCGTCGATTCTGGTGCGCGAAAAGGTCATCGACGGTCATTCGAAGCGACGCATGAACCCACTGAAAACTGTGCGTACGTAGGGAAAATCGTATTCACCCCTGCTTGATGGGCTAGGTGGCACACTCGTTGTATCGGTATATTGTCCATCCTTCGCGGTGCCCGCAGATGCGGCACTGCCCCCCGATCAAATCGATTCACAGGAACTGTCTGAATGCGCCAAATCCGCAAATTGCTGGTTGCCAATCGTTCGGAGATCGCCATCCGCGTCATGCGCGCGGCGGCAGAACTGGGCATTCGCACGGTGGCGATCTACGCCAATGAAGACCGCTATGCGCTGCATCGTTTCAAGGCGGACGAGAGCTATCGCATCGGTGCCGGGCAGAAACCGATTGCGGCCTATCTCGACATCGAGGGCATCCTCAAGGTGGCACGCAAGGCTGGCGTCGATGCGATTCACCCTGGCTACGGCTTCCTTTCAGAGAATCCCGATTTCGCCGAAGCCTGCGACCGCGCCGGCATCCTCTTCATCGGTCCGCGCGCCGACGTGATGCGCACGTTGGGTAACAAGGTCGCCGCACGCAACGTCGCGGTGCAGGCCGGCGTGCCGGTGATGCCGGCGACGGGGCCTCTACCCACGGACATCGCGCAGGTGCAGAAGATGGCCGGCGCGGTCGGCTACCCGCTGATGCTCAAGGCCAGCTGGGGTGGTGGTGGCCGCGGCATGCGTGTCATTGAATCGGAAGCCGACCTGGCAACGCAGGTCGATGTCGCCCGTCGCGAAGCCCTGTCTGCCTTCGGCAACGACGAGGTGTACCTGGAGAAGCTGGTGCGCAATGCGCGCCATGTCGAGGTGCAGATCCTCGGCGACCAGCACGGCCAGCTCGTCCATCTGTATGAGCGCGACTGCTCGGTGCAGCGGCGCAACCAGAAGGTCGTCGAGCGAGCGCCTGCGCCCTACCTGAACAAGGAGCAGCAGCAGTCCCTCTGTGAATCCGCGCTCAAGCTCGGCCGTGCGGTGAACTACACCCATGCCGGCACCGTCGAGTTTCTGATGGACGCCGACACCGAGCAGTACTACTTCATCGAGGTCAATCCGCGCATCCAGGTCGAGCATACGGTGACCGAGGAGATCACCGGCATCGACATCGTCAAGGCGCAGATCCGCGTCACCGAAGGCGCGCGCATCGGTACGCCGCAAAGCGGGGTGCCCGCGCAGGAGGACATCTCGATTACCGGTCATGCATTGCAGTGCCGCGTGACGACGGAAGACCCCGAGAACAATTTCACCCCGGACTACGGGCGCCTGACCGCGTACCGCAGTGCGGCTGGCTTCGGTGTGCGCCTTGATGGCGGCACGGCGTACTCCGGTGCGGTGATCACACCCTTTTACGACTCGCTGCTGGTCAAGGTGACGACCTGGGGCGCCAGCTCGGCCGAGGCGATCCAGCGCATGGATCGCGCGCTGCGCGAATTCCGTATCCGCGGCCTGTCGAGCAACCTGCAGTTCCTCGAGAATGTGATCAATCATCCAACCTTCCAGTCGGGCGAGAACACCACGCGATTCATCGATACGACGCCGGAGCTGTTCACCTTCGCGCGTCGGCGCGACCGCGCGACACGCCTGCTGCGCTTCATCGGAGAAGTGGTCGTCAACGGCAACCCGGAGATGAAGGGGCGCATTGCACCGCCGACGCCGATGGCCGAGCCGGTACTGCCGGACTTCGATCTGGCGCACAAGATCCGGCCCGGTACGCGCGATCGCCTCAAGGAACTCGGGCCCGATGGCTTCGCCGCGTGGATGCTCAAGCAGCCGCAGGTTCTGCTGACCGACACGACGATGCGCGATGCCCATCAATCCTTGTTCGCGACGCGCATGCGCACCCGCGACATGGAAGCGATTGCGCCGTACTACGCGCGCATGGCGCCTCAGCTGTTCTCGCTGGAATGCTGGGGCGGGGCGACGTTCGACGTGGCCTTGCGCTTCCTCAAGGAAGATCCCTGGCACCGCCTGGCGCAGCTGCGCGAGGCGGTACCGAACATCCTGTTCCAGATGCTGCT
Source organism: Pseudomonadota bacterium (assembly GCA_030775105.1). GTDB lineage: Bacteria > Pseudomonadota > Gammaproteobacteria > Nevskiales > Nevskiaceae > Solimonas. Next base: position 2,831 of record JALYJV010000209.1, read on the forward strand.
GCGCTCATCGAATGCGGTCGGCTACACGAACTACCCGGACAACGTGGTGCGCCACTTCGTCCAGCAGGCGGCCGGCAACGGTATCGACCTGTTCCGTGTCTTCGACTCGCTGAACTGGGTCGAGAACATGCGGGTGGCGATCGACGCCGTGCGCGAATCGGGGGCATTGTGCGAAGCCGCGATCTGCTACACCGGCGATCTGTTCGATGAATCACGACCCAAGTACAACCTCAAGTACTACGTCGACATGGCCAAGGCGCTGGAAAAGGCCGGCGCCCACATCATCGGTATCAAGGACATGGCCGGCGTCTGCCGCCCGCGCGCTGCACACGCGCTGGTCACGGCGCTCAAGCAGGAAGTCGGCCTGCCGATCCATTTCCATACCCACGACACCAGCGGCATCAGCGCGGCCAGCGTGCTCGCCGCGATCGACGCCGGCTGCGATGCGGTCGATGGCGCGCTCGACTCGATGTCCGGCCTGACTTCGCAGCCGAATCTCGGTGCGATCGCCAGTGCGCTGGCGGGCACCGAGCGCGATCCGGGCCTGTCGTTCGATCACCTGCAGGCGCTGTCGACGTACTGGGAAGGCACACGGCGTTACTACGCGCCGTTCGAGGCGGACATCCGCTCGGGTACTTCGGACGTCTATCGCCACGAGATGCCGGGCGGCCAGTACACCAACCTGCGCGAACAGGCGCGTTCGCTGGGCCTGAGCGCGCGCTGGCCGGAAGTGTCGCGTGCGTATGCCGAGGTCAACCAACTGTTCGGCGACATCGTCAAGGTCACGCCAACCTCGAAGGTCGTCGGCGACATGGCACTGTTCATGGTCGCCAATGACCTGCACGCGAAGGACATCACCGACCCGACCCGCGAAATCGCGTTCCCGGAATCGGTGATCCAGCTGTTCAATGGCGATCTCGGCTTTCCGCCGGATGGCTTCCCCGAGGCGCTGACTGCCAAGGTGCTCAAAGGCGGCAAGCCGCGCGAGGGCCGTCCGGGTGCTTCGCTCGCACCGGTCGATGTGGAAGCGGCGCGTGCCGAGGCCGAGAAAACCGTTGGCCGCAAGCTGACGGACACCGACCTCGCGTCGAGCCTGATGTATCCGAAGGTGTTCCGCGAGTATGCCGAGCACCGCAGTCATTTTGGTGACGTGTCCGCTCTGCCTACTCCTCTGTACTTCTATGGCATGAGCGAAGGCGAAGAAGTCTCGATCGACCTTGAGCCCGGCAAGACCCTGCTGATCAAGCTGCAAGGCCAGACCGATCTGCCCGAGGAAGGCGCGGTCAAGCTGTTCTTCGAACTCAATGGCCAGCCGCGCGTCGTCCGCGTGCCGAAGGCCGGCGCCGTGACCAAGGCGGAGAACCCGAAAGCCGAGGATGGCAATCCGAATCATGTCGGCGCGCCGATGCCGGGCATGGTGGTCACGGTGGCGGTCAAGTCGGGCCAGAAAGTGAAAAAGGGCGATCCCCTGCTGTCGATCGAGGCGATGAAGATGGAAACCCAGCTGCGCGCCGAAGCCGATGCGACAATCACCCAGGTGCTGACCCAACGCGGTGCGATCGTCAATGCGCATGATCTGCTGATCGTGATCGAGCGCAGCTAGTCCGCTTCTTGCAGCAAGGATCGGCCAGCGCAATGCCGGCCGGTTCGTTTTTGGCCGTCGCTGCGTCGCAACCAGTAGTCGGGCTACTGCTTCTTCTCTTTAAGGCGTACTCACCAATCTCCGTTCGTCTCGAGTGCCGCGCGGCAGCGCACGGCACTCGATGCGAACGGGTGTGGTTGTGAACTTCAGGTAACGGACTGAAAAGACGCCCCTCACCCGTTGAGCTCTAGCCGCTCAACTCTGCCCGCAAGTGGGGAGAGGGAGATGTTCTGACGGAAAGCCGGCGGTCCAATCGACGCGGAGCCGAGTCAATTCATTGACGCGTCGTGCTGCCAGGCACGGGAACAGGTCTTGCACCTTGCCCTGAAAACGGTCCCAGGGTCGCTGCAATGAACGAGATGGATGTCAGCCGGGTACTCGCGCAAATCCGCACGCTGCAGGCGCAGGCGAGCAGCAGACCTGCTGCGCCGGCTGCCGGCGTAGCCATCCCCACGGGCGGCTTCGACACCATGCTCAAAGGCGCGATCGATCAGGTCAACCAGACGCAGAAGACTTCGGCGCAGCTGCAGGAGTCGTTCGCGCGCGGTGACCGCAATACCGATCTGTCGACCGTGATGCTCGCCGGCGCCAAGGCGCAGGTCGAGTTTCGCGGCATGGTCGAGGTACGCAATCGCATGGTCGCGGCGTACCAGGACATCATGAACATGCCTTTGTGAGCTGAGCCATGGCCAGTCAATCACTCTCGACGGTTCGGCAACTCAAGGACATTCCGGCGCTGCGGCAGTTCGCGGTGCTGGCCGGCATCGCCATCGCCGTCGCCATCGGCCTGTGGGCCTGGAGCTGGTCGCAGCGTCCGGCCTACGTGCCGGTTTACGCCAATCTTTCCGATCGCGACGCCGCCGAGCTTTCCGAAGCGCTGCGCACGTCGATGATTCCGTTCGAGCTTGATCGCGTCAGCGGCTCGGTACTGGTGCCGACCGATCAGGTTCACGAAGCGCGCCTCAAGCTCGCCGGCCAGGGTCTGCCGCGCGGATCGGGTCAGGGTTTCGAAGCGATGGGGCAGGAGCAGGGCTTCGGCACCAGCCAGTTCATCGAGACCGCACGCTATCAGCACGCGCTGGAAACCGAGCTGGCGCGCACGATCGGCAATCTGCAACCGGTGCGCGCCGCACGCGTTCATCTGGCGATTCCCAAGCCTTCGGCGTTCACGCGCAATCGCGAGGCGCCGAGCGCTTCGGTGTTTGTCCAGTTGCAGAGTGGGCGCGAACTCGAACAGAGCCAGGTTGCATCGATCATCCACATGGTGGCCGCCAGCGTGCCGGGGCTGTCGGCGCAGGACGTCGCGGTGGTCGACCAGAGCGGACGCCTGATGTCGAATCAGGGCGACAGTGCGCTGGCGCAGAGTTCCGAGCAGCTCAGCTATCAGCGCAGGGTCGAAGGCGACTACGCGCGGCGTATCGAACAGCTGCTGACGCCGCTGGTCGGCGCCGGCCGGATCAGCGCCCAGGTTGCGGCGGACATCGATTTCTCGGTGACCGAGGAAGCGCGCGAAAGCTATACGCCGGACGCGACCAAGGTTCGCAGCGAGCAGACTTCCGAGGACGTCACCCGTGCGGGCGCGAGCATGGCCGCCGTCGGCATTCCCGGTGCGACATCAAACCAGCCGCCGCCGGACAAGGCCAATCCGCCGCTCAATTCGGTCAATGCCGCGGGCAATCCGCAGTCGGACATCCAGACCCAGAGCAAGCAGGCCACCCGCAGCTACGAACTCGATCGGACGCTCAGCCACACTCGCCAGTCAGCCGGCAAACTCCAGCGTCTGTCGGTTGCGGTGCTGGTTGACCACGTGCCGCGACCAAAATCGGGGGGCAAGCCCAATGAGGTCGAGCTGATGCCGCTGAGCACTGCGGAACTGACGCAGGTCCAGGCGCTGGTGAAGGAAGCCGTCGGCTTCAACGCCACGCGAGGGGACTCGGTCGAAATCCAGAACGCAGCGTTCCTGCAGAACGAAATCACCGCGGTCGAAGCACTGCCGATCTGGCGCGAGCCGCAGGTGCAGGGCTATGCCCGCCTTGGCGCCGGTCTGTTGCTGCTGCTGATCCTGATCTTTGTCGTGGTCAGGCCGGCGTTGCGCAGTCTGCTCAATGCGCCGGTGCGCGCGGCCATCCGCCAGGCACTGCCGGATCTGGCGGTCAATGACGATCAGGGCGGTCTGCGCAGCCATGCGCAGGTCGTGAGTGCGCAGCCGCATCAGCTTGCCTACGAACAGAAGCTGCAGGCGGCGCGTCAGGCTGTTGCACAGGACCCGAAGCGGGTCGCGCAGGTGGTCAAGAACTGGGTTGGACAGGAGGCTTGAGATGGGCGATGCACACGCAGCTGCAGCAGCACCCACCGGCGTGGAGCGTGCGGCCATCCTGCTGATGTCCCTCGGCGAAGCCGAAGCCGCCGAGGTGCTGAAGCACATGGGCGCCAAGGACGTGCAGAAGGTTGGCGCTGCAATGGCGGCGCTGACCAATGTCACCCAGGAACGGGCGACATTGGTGATCGACGAGTTTGTCGTCGCCGTAGATGCGCAGACTTCTCTCGGCGTTGGCGCCGACGACTATGTGCGTCGGGTGATGGTCAACGCCCTCGGCCAGGACAAGGCCAACGGCCTGATCGATCGCATTCTTCTGGGCCGCAATAGCAAGGGTCTCGAAGCCCTGAAGTGGATGGAAACGCGGGCAGTTGCGGATATCGTCCGCAATGAACACCCGCAGATCGTCGCCATCGTGCTGGCTTACCTCGATCCCGATCAGGCCGCCGATGTCGTGCTGCAGTTGCCCGAGCGCATGCGCAGCGATGTGCTGATGCGCATCGCCCGCCTCGACGGCATCCAGCCGCAGGCCTTGCGCGAACTCGACGAGATCATGGAGAAGCAGTTCTCCGGCG
>JALYJV010000210.1 GCA_030775105.1 Pseudomonadota bacterium
GGCCAAGACCACTGAATACAAGTACGGCACGGGCCGCCGCAAGACTGCAACGGCGCGCGTGTTTCTCAAGCCCGGCAAGGGCGCAATCACCATCAACGACAAGACGGTCGAAGAGTATTTCGGCCGCGAGACCTCGCGCATGCTGGTTCGCCAGCCGCTCGAAATCTCCGACGCAGTGGGCCGCTTCGACCTGATGATCACGGTGGCAGGCGGCGGCCCCAGCGGCCAGGCTGGCGCCATCCGTCACGGCATTACCCGTGCACTGATCGACTACGACGAAAGCCTGCGTGGCGCCCTGCGCACCGCTGGTCTCGTGACTCGTGACGCCCGCGAAGTCGAGCGCAAGAAGATCGGTCTGCACAAGGCACGTCGCGGTCCTCAGTACTCCAAGCGTTAATCTGTACAGGGCGGCGGGCTATACTCCGCCGCCCTGTTATCCATTCGATAGATCGTTCGAATGGGGGATCGTCTAATGGTAGGACAACAGTCTCTGACACTGTTTATCTAGGTTCGAATCCTAGTCCCCCAACCAACACCGCTTCGGGCAGCCTTCCGGGGTGTTCGAGGCAACAAAGACCCCGCACAATCGCGGGGTTTTTTGTGCATAGGGGAATCTGGTGGAAGCGTTCGGCGTCTGGCTGCAAGGCGTGCTGCAACATCTGGGCTACGTCGAAATCATCTGGCTGATGGCGATGGAGTCGAGCCTGTTCCCGGTGCCGTCGGAGCTGGTGATGATTCCGGCCGGCTATCTTGCGGCGAAGGGCACCCTCAATCCGTTCTACGCCACGCTCGCGGGCGGACTGGGTTCGCTGCTCGGCGCCAGCGTCAACTACGTGCTCGGGCGCTATGTCGGCCGCGCATTCCTGCTCAAATACGGCCGCTATCTGCTGATCAACGAAGCCAAGTACCACGAGGCCGAGGCGCTATTTCTGCGCAACGCCAAGCTCGCCACCTTTGTCGGCCGATTCATCCCGGTAATTCGTCATCTCATATCGCTGCCTGCCGGTGTGTTCGGCATGGGCCTGCTCCCGTTTGCCCTGCTGACGAGTCTCGGTGCGACGATCTGGTGCGGCGTGCTGGTGTCGCTGGGCTATTTCTTCGGCGAGTCCACGGTAGCGATGGTTGCTGAGTACTCACATCTGTTCGCCTACGCGGCGGTCGGGCTGACTGCCGTGTTCGGTCTGTGGTTTCTGCTGCGGCGGCCGAAGCGCAGCTGACCTGCGAGCGACCGGCCCCTGCGGCATCGGCTACTGTCAATCCGGCACTTGTGTGATCGGGTCAGACAAGGGACATTCGGCATCCAATCTTTGATGGACCGAGCACGTCTTATGGGCAACAAGGCGAAAGGATCTGCAGATAACGTGATACGGGCCGGAGATCTTCTCCGCGGTGTGTTGCGCACGCTGCCGGACACGCTCAAGGTCAACGGCGGTCTGCTCAATCTGGCCCTGGCACGGGCGGAGCGCACGCAGTCGATCGGTCGGCGGTTCGAGCAACTGGCTCAACGCCAGCCGCAACATCCGGCCGTGCAGTGCGGAGACCGTCAGTGGACCTACGCGCAGTTCAACGCCTGGGCCAATCAGATTGCGGCGGTCCTGCGTGCTCAGGGCGTCGGCCATGGCGATGCCGTCGGCATATTGATCGAGAACCGCGCCGAGGCGCTGGCCTGTGTGCTCGCCACCGTGAAGCTCGGCGCGATTGCCGGCATGCTCAATCATCAGCAACGCGGCGACGTCCTTGCGCACAGCCTCAAGCTGACGCGAGCCAGGCTGCTGATTGCAGGTGACGAGTGCATGGCTGCGCTGGATGATCCGGCGATTGATCTGCACGGCAAGGCCTTGCTGTGGGACGGCGATGGCAGTGCGCCGCAGTCTTGGATGAATCTGCGCGAATTGACCGCGAAGGCGACGGCAAGCAATCCACCGGAGACTGCTGCGGTCAAGATGAAGGACCCGTGTTTCTACATCTTTACGTCGGGGACGACCGGCTTGCCGAAGGCTTCGGTAATGACGCATTACCGCTGGTGGCGCGGCATGGCCGGTATGGGTCAGATGACGCTGCGTCTGGGCAAGGACGACGTGCTGTATTGCTGCCTGCCGATCTATCACAACAATGCACTGACCGTATCCTGGGGCGCGGTGCTGGGTGGTGGCGCGACGCTGGCGTTGGGGCGCAAGTTCTCTGCGACTCGCTTCTGGGATGAAATCCGACGCACGCGTGCGACTGCGTTCTGCTACATCGGCGAGCTGTGTCGCTACCTGTTGAACCAGCCGTCGTCTGCGACCGATCGCGACAATAGTGTGCGTGTGATTGTCGGCAACGGATTGCGTGCGGAAATCTGGGAAGACTTCCAGAATCGCTTCGGCATCGAACGGGTGTGCGAGTTCTATGGCGCGAGCGAAAGCAATGTTGCATTCGCCAACGGCTTCGATGTGGCGCGCACCGCAGGTTTCTGTCCGCTGCCATTCGCGGTCGTGGCGTTCGACGCGGACGCGGAAGTGCCTGTGCGTGATCAGCGCGGATTCATGCGCAAGGTTGCCGTCGGTGAAGTCGGCTTGCTGATCTCGGAGATCACCAACAGCGCACCGTTCGATGGTTACACCGACGCGAAGGCAACGCAGTCGAAGCTGCTTGGCAATGTCTTCAAGCGTGGCGACAGCTGGTTCAACACCGGGGATCTTGTGCTGAACCAGGGTTATCGGCACATCCAGTTCGTCGATCGCATCGGCGACACTTTCCGCTGGAAGGGCGAGAACGTGGCGACAACAGAAGTCGAAGCGGCGGTGGAGCGTTGCGATGGCGTAGCCCAGGCGATTGTCTACGGCGTGCAGATTCCGCAAGCCGATGGACGTGCCGGTATGGCCGCACTGACGCTCGATGAGCCGCTGACAGACCGGCAGTTGGCCACGCTGGCGGCGCAGCTGACGGCGGCGCTGCCAGCCTACGC
>JALYJV010000211.1 GCA_030775105.1 Pseudomonadota bacterium
CAACTGGGTCATCACGCTGCCCGCCAGACGGCGCTCAACCCGGCCCCCGGTCATTCAACGGAACAGCGCCGACAGAAAACCATGAATCCGACCCAGTTGACGCTGCTGGAACAGATGCGAATCACGGAGATCGAGATCGACTCCAGAAGGGCGTTGCTTGGTTTCGGCCAGAACGATGTGGACGCCCTCGTCCGGTGCAATGCGCTGATCGAGGACAAGATCGATGAGATCGTTACGGCGTTCTATCGCAATCAAACCAGCATTCCGGAGATTGCATCGCTCATCGGCGACGCCGGCACACTGGGGCGGCTGCAGAGCGCACAACGTCAGTACGTGCTCGATCTGTTCAACGGCACCTACGGTATGGAGTACATCAACAACCGTCTGAGAATCGGCCTGGTGCACAAGCGCATCGGCGTCGAACCAAAACTCTACCTCTCGGCGGTTCACCTTCTGCGCAGCCTGATCATAACAACGATCAGCACCCACGAGCCCGATCGCAGGACGGTCGACACGGCCATCACCGCGCTGGACAAGCTCATCTACTTTGATGTGACGCTGGTATTCGAAACCTATATCCAGAGCATGCTGTCCGAGATCGAAGCGGCAAAAAACCGATCAGAGCAGTACGCCAGAGCACTCGAGGAAACGGTCGTCCAGAAAACCAGCGAACTCCGCGTCGATTCACTGACCGGCCTGATGACACGACGTTACCTCGGCGATGCCCTGCGCAGTACGCTGAAGGCGGCACAACGGCGTTCGGAACCGGTATCCGTCGTGTTCGTCGACGTCGACGATTTCAAGGCGATCAACGACACCAGGGGTCACACTCAAGGTGACACGGTCCTGCGGGAAGTCGGCAGTATTCTGCTCGAGATATCGAGGACCGAAGATATCTGCTCCCGCGTTGGCGGCGATGAGTTCTGCATCGTTTTGCCGAACAGTACGGAGTTGCAGACACAGTCAGTATTCTGCAGTCGGGTGAACAAGCTGCTTGCAGAACGAACCGGCGGGGTCAGCGTCAGCATGGGTATCGTCCAGACCGGACCCCACCAGTTCGAGAGCGCCGATGCCCTGCTCAAGGCTGCGGATCAGCGCATGTACCTGAGCAAGGCAAAGTCCAAAGGCTGCCCGATGGCAAACTGAGGTACCGGCAGCAAGAACGGACCAGTTCCGCAGAAATCTGGCGCAGTGCCTCTGTGCACAACATCTGGATCGCGCCAGGATAGTGGCGCGCCGGAGCCCCACAACAATTGCATTTGCATTGTCGAATTCCGCGCGCAGCATTCGACCATGGGCAGGATCCGCGAAATCTTCCGCCCTGATTGAGGAAACGACCATGTCACTGCAACTGTTAGCCCACCCGTTCTCGTCGTACTGCCAGAAGGTTTTCATCGCCTTCTACGAGAACGACATCCCGTTCACATTGCGCATGCTCGGCCCGGACGACCCGCAAACCGATGCCGAGTTCACCGCGCTGTGGCCGATCCGCAAGATGCCGCTGCTGCTCGACCGCGGCCAACCGGTCCGCGAGTCGACGATCATCATCGAGCACCTCGCGGTGCACTACCCCGGTCCGGTAAAGCTGATTCCGTCGGACCCCGCGGCCGCGGTCGATGTGCGCTTCATGGATCGCTTCTTCGACAACTATGTGATGACACCGCAGGGCAAGTTCGTCTTCGATCGCCTGCGTCCGGAAGAGCACCGCGATCCGTATGGCGTCGACGAAGCACGCAAGCTGCTCGAAACGGCATACCGCTGGCTCGACGAGCGCATGAAGGATCGCGAGTGGGCCTGCGGCGATACATTCACGCTGGCGGACTGCGCAGCGGCCCCGTCACTGTTCTATGCCGACTGGACGCACGCGATCGCCGATGAGTTCAGCCATCTGCGCAAGTACCGGCAGCGCCTGCTGGCACGACCTTCATTCGCGCGCGCCGTCGACGGTGGACGGCCGTACCGCGAGTGGTTTCCGCTCGGCGCTCCGGACCGCGACTGAGGCTCAGCGCAAGCCCAATGCGTCTGCGACGCGCGCCCAAGGCACGAGCTTGAAGTTCTGCGGTTCGGCCGGAGAGACATTGCGGCCGTCCTGCACAACCAGCAGGCCCTGGGCATAGGCACCGCCGAAGCTGGCACTGCTGAGCTCCAGACCATCGGTTTCGCTGGCACCGTCGATGCCGGACGCCGGATCAGCGGCAATGCGGAACTTGCCGAGGTAGCGATTCGCGCCGCTGCGCTCGTAGACCGCGTATGCGTCCTCACCCTGGCTGGAGACGACGAGATAGCCCTGGCCATTGACGCCGCGCCACAGTGCGATGCCTTCAACGTCGTCGATCAGATGGCCGCCGTCGCCCGTATGGTCGATCAGGGTCTTGTCGGCAGCAGCGTCCGGCGCTGCGCTCAGACGCCACAGGCCGACATCCTCTTCGCCGGCATAGAGCACACCGGTCTCGTCGTCGGCAACGCAGCCTTCCGGCTGCGACTCAAAGCGGAACTCGCGGCGCCAGGCTATGCGCACGCGGCCTTTGGTTGTCGCGAGCAACTCGCCCTGGCGATAGCGGCCATCGCTGTCATTGACGAACACGTAGTACCGCGCGTCCGTGCTCCGGTACAGGCACAGGCCGTAGGGATCGGCGAGGCCACTGGCCTGCACACCATCGGCGACATCACGCAGCACGCCACCGGCATCGATCGCGTAAAGCGACACGCTGTCGTTGCTGCGATTGCTGGCGGCAAGAATGGCGACACTTTTGCCGGCGAGCTTGAAGCTTTCGCGCAGATCGACGTTGTTGATGCGCCCCGCCGGGATCGACTGCAGCAGCTTGCCCTGCAGCGAGTAGACCAGCAGGCCGTACTGCTTGTTGGTGCCGATG
>JALYJV010000212.1 GCA_030775105.1 Pseudomonadota bacterium
CATCGACGTTGGCGCGCATCCGGTCGGCAATTTCATTGGAATACTGGGTGGCCAGGCCCTTGTACTGCGCGAGCTTGGTGTACTTCACTGCAGCTGCCTGTACCGCCGCCATCGACAGCACGCCGACCGACAACAGCAACAGGGCGATCAGGGTCTCGAGCAGGCTGACGCCGGCCGAGCGATGACGACCAGACAGTGAGGCTAGCCGCCACATTCTGCTTCTCCATGGAGGAGCCGGGTCGAGCCGGTGGCGTTCATGCAGATTCGCGCGCTCAGCCCTGCGTATGAAGGTAACGAAGTATTGAGCTTCGGCCGGATCTGGAAGTTCTTGGCGATGCCGCGCAGGATGCCCGTGGAGTTGAAGGTGATCGCCGTATCATCGGACGCCGTGAGTCCGCCGCTGTTGGAATAGCCGGGCTGCACTCGAACAACCGTATCTGTGTCATCGATCGTGCCATCGGCATTGCGATCGGAAAAGATGACCCAGCCTGTCGACCATTCGGCATCGTCGGCACAGGATGGCGCGTCGGAGTCGGCATCGGTGCTGGAGCAGATTGAAACCGGGAATCCGCGCTTGATCGCCTCTGCCCGAGCCAGGCGGATGCTGCCGGCCAGGTCGTTGATCTGCGCGGTCGTCGCGCGCGAGGCCATGAAGTCGCGAAAGCTGGGAACGGCCATCGTCAACAGAATCGACAAGATGACAATCGTGATCACCAGCTCCAGCAGCGTGAAGCCGGCGTTGAACACACTTGAATTGCTGCGGCGACTATTCAAACAAGCATCCCTCTTGTATGAAAATCCGGTGCCGACACGGCACCGATGGTTGCCCAAGCTGGATAGGGTTAAGCCATTCTCCCCGTTCCCCCGAACGCCAAGGCCTATGCATCCATTGCATCAGGTTACCTTGGAGTAAGTAACTGCCTAACGGTTTGATTCTATTGGACGTGACGAGCATTCACAACCCCTCGCGTTTGGCGTCGTTCGGGAAGCCAAAAAACCACTTGTTGCCTAGTGATTAGCAGTACACATGAGCTGGCGCACCTGCAAGCCCTGTCTCCGACAGGCGGGATAATGATGCATGCTGACCGGCCCGCGCCCCGTCCACAGTGACGAGCTTCTCAATTGCGGGGCACCTATTTAAATACGTACCTGCTGCAGATCTGGAGGCAACAAAAAACCCGCGCTAGGCGGGTTATTTGGCTTTGATGAGTCCGGGCGAAGACCAGAGGACCCAAAAATGGTGCCGGAAAGAGGAATCGAACCTCCGACCTACTGATTACGAATCAGTCGCTCTACCGACTGAGCTATCCCGGCAGGGGCGCGCATTATAGGGATCGAGGGCGGTGGCGACAATTGCTTTCCGCTGATCGGAAAAGAAAAGTCTGGTGCGGGGCGTCCTGACGCAGCCGGTCGTCGAACCCATTCGATCATTGTTCCGGGGGGGGGCGAACCCCATGCATGTTTCAACAAAAAAGCCCCTTGCAGGGGCATTTTCGTTGAAATGGCGGAGAGAGAGGGATTCGAACCCCCGGAACCTTTCGGTTCAGCGGTTTTCAAGACCGCCGCAATCGACCACTCTGCCATCTCTCCGCGACGCTGCGACCACCGTACATAAGGGCGGGATCGTGAATCGGCGCGAATTGTAGCTGCAATGACTGTTTAGGTGGGTGTCTGAAGCTGACCAAATCCGGCGCTTCCGCTAAAATTCGCGCCCCTTGCCGGCATTGGCCGGCCAATGATCGATTTGAACTCAAGCTCGGAGCGACGGATTCATGAATGCAAAGCTGTTGAACGATACCGCCAAGGCGATGGTTGCTCCGGGCCGCGGCATTCTGGCGGCCGACGAGAGCACTGGCACGATCGAGAAGCGCCTGAAGAGCATCAGTGTCGAGAACACCGAAGCCAACCGTCAGGCCTACCGCGACATGCTGTTCACGACTCCGGGTTTCGAGCAATACACCAGCGGCGTGATCCTGTTTGAGGAAACCCTGTTCCAGAAGGCGCTGGACGGCACGCCGTTCCCGAAGCTGCTGGAATCCAAGGGCGTGATTCCGGGCATCAAGGTCGACAAGGGCGCCAAGGATCTGGCCGGCGCACCGGGTGAAACGGTCACCGAAGGCCTCGACGGCCTGCGCGAGCGTCTCGTGAAGTACCGCGAAGCCGGTGCGCGCTTTGCCAAGTGGCGTGGCGTGATCACGATCGGCAACGGCATTCCGACCGACTACTGCATCCATACCAATGCCCATGCGCTGGCGCGCTATGCCGCGCTGTGCCAGGAAGCCGGCATCGTGCCGATCGTCGAGCCGGAAGTGCTGATGGACGCCGACAATACGATCGAAGTCTGTGAAGACGTCACCAACCGTACGCTGGCGGCGGTGTTTGCCGAGCTGAAGGCGCAGAAGGTGCTGCTCGAAGGCATCGTCCTCAAGCCGAACATGGTGATCTCGGGCAAGCAGTGCCCGGTGCAGGCTGACCGTAACGCCGTTGCCGCGGCAACACTGCGTGTGCTCAAGAAGCATGTGCCGGCGACGGTGCCGGGCATCGCCTTCCTGTCCGGCGGCCAGTCGGATATCGACGCCACCGCGCATCTCGACATCATGAACAAGTCGGGTCCGCTGCCGTGGAACCTGACGTTCTCATATGGCCGTGCGCTGCAGGCTGCGGCTCTGAAGGCCTGGGGCGGCCAGAATGTCGACGCCGGCAAGAAAGCGCACCTGCATCGCGCCAGGATGAATGGTCTGGCGGCGAAGGGTCAGTGGGCGGCGGCGCTCGAAGCGGCCTGAGTCGGCGCTTCTGAAGCACCAAGGCCGCTCACAGAGAGATCTGCGAGCGGCCTTTAGTTTTGTAGCGTGTAGCCCGGATGCAATCCGGGGCTTTTGGCTTGCTGCCATCGCAAAACCCGGATTCCATCCGAGCTACATCAGCTGGCGTGCTGTTCGAGCAGGGCCAGCACGCGGCGCTCGGCCCAGCTTTGCAGCTGCAGGTTCTCGATGAAGCCGCAGTGACCACCATGCGCGGTGATGTCGAGGGTACGCAGCGAGCCCTGCGCCGTCAGGCCGGAAAAATCGCCGATCGGGATCACCGGATCGTCGGCCGCCGTGATGATCGCCAGCGGTGAGGCGGCATCCATCAGTGCTCCCTGGGTGATCGTGTAGGCCTGCAGATAGCTGTCCATGTCGGCGTATCCGGTCTGCTCGGAGGCGAAGCGCGCCGTGATATCGAGCATGGAGCTGGCGTTCAGATAATGCTGCGCGGCGCCGGCGTACTCCGGCCAGGCCTGGATCTTGGCGTTGACCGTCGCCCGCCATTTGTTCTTGAAGTACCAGCGGAACATCGCCGAGCCCTGGTCGATCGCCGTGATCGTCGCGCGCGGATTGATCGACGGGCAGATGCCGATCGACAGCTGCGGCACGACACCGGCCGCCGGGCCATGCAGGCCGACGCGCAGCGAGAAATTGCCGCCCAGCGAAAAGCCGATGATGAACAGCGGCTGTGCGGTTTCGAGTTGTTGCACGGCGTGGATCGCGCCGATGACTTCGTCGATGCGTGCCGAATGAAACACTTCGCGATTCAGATGATGGCTGCCGCCGTGGTCGCGCAGATTGAGACGGAACACCGCGTAGCCGGCGCCATACAGCGCGCAGGCCATCGAGTACAGATAGGTCGAATTGTGGTGGCCTTCCCAGCCGTGGATCAGCACGACCAGCCCGCGGGAATTCTTCGCCTGGGGTGACAGGTAGCCGGTCAGGCGCACGCCGTCGCCGGCGTCGAGCTCGTGAAACTGCGCGACCGCTTCCATCGTGCTGCCGGCCTTGAGCCAGCGCCTGCGCTGCGGGCTTTTGCTCGCGAGGATGGACTGGATCTGCGGATGGCGGATCAGTCGCGCCGGCTGGAAATCAGGTGCAGTGATCAATTGGCGGGGCACATCAGTGCGTGGAGCGTGTGCTCATAGATTGCCGACAGACGCGGCAGGTCTTCCACCAGGACGTGCTCGTTGAGCTTGTGGATGCTGTCGTTGATCGGGCCGATCTCGACGACCTGTGCGCCCCAGGGCGCGATGAAGCGGCCATCGGAAGTGCCACCGCCGGTGAACAATACTGGCGTGTTGCCGGTGACGGCCTTCGTCGCGGCAACTGCGGCGGTGATCAGCGCGCCAGGCAAGGTAAGGAACGGCTCACCGCTGTGCCACCAGTCGGCTTCGTAGACGAGACCGTGGCGATCGAGCACGTCGGAGACGCGCGTCTTGAGCCCTTCGGCGTTGGATTCGGTGCTGTAGCGGAAATTGAACACCAGTTCCGCATGGCCCGGAATCACATTGTTCGCGCCGGTGCCGGCGTGGAAATTGGAGATCTGGAACGAGGTCGGCGGGAAATGCGCATTGCCGGCGTCCCATTTCGTCGCGACCAGTTCGGCAATGGCGGGTGCGACGCCATGCACCGGGTTGTTGGCCTTCTCCGGATAGGCAACGTGACCCTGCTTGCCGATGATCTTGAGGTTGCAGCCCAGCGATCCGCGGCGGCCGATCGTGATCCGATCACCGAGCGCGCTCGACGCGGTGGCTTCACCGACGATCGCGTAATCGGGCTTGATGCCGCGGGCGCGCAAGGTATCGACGACATGGCGGGTGCCATGACGCGCGCTGCCTTCTTCATCGCTGGTGATCAGGAACGCAATCGTGCCCATGATCTGGCGACTCACGATCAGGCGTTCGGCAGCGCAGATCATCGCCGCGAGACCGGACTTCATGTCAGCCGCGCCGCGACCGTAGAGCAGGCCATCGCGGATCGTCGGCTCGAACGGTGGGCTATGCCATTCCGTCAGCGGCCCGGTGGGCACGACGTCGGTATGGCCCGCGAGGATCGTCAGCGGTGCGCCGCTGCCGAAACTCGCCCACAGATTGGTGACGCCGCCGGCATTGATGTATTCGATCGTGAAACCCAGCGCCTGCAGACGCCCGGCAATCAGCGCGCAGCAGCCGGCATCGTCCGGCGTCAACGACGGCCGGGCGATCAGCGCCTGCGTCAGTTCGAGGACCGGATTGTTCATCGTCTTACAGGTCGCGCAGCAGGGCGTTGATGCCGACTTTCTTGCGGGTCTGCTCGTCGACGCGTTTGACGATAACGGCGCAGGACAGGTTGTACTTGCCGCCGTCCTTGGGCAGCGAACCCGCGACCACCACGGCGCCGGACGGGATGCGTCCGAAGCTGATCTGTCCGGTTTCGCGGTCGTAGATTGGCGTTGACTGGGTGATGAACACGCCCATGGAAATCACGCTGCCTTTCTCAACGATCACGCCTTCGACGACTTCCGAACGCGCACCGATGAAACAGTCATCCTCGATGATCGTCGGATTGGCTTGCAGCGGCTCAAGCACACCGCCGATGCCGGCACCGGCGGAAATATGGCAGTTGGCACCGATCTGCGAGCACGAGCCGATGCTGGCCCAGGTATCAACCATCGTGCCGGCGCCGACGTGAGCGCCGATGTTGACGTAGCTCGGCATCAGGATCGCACCGGGCGCGATGTAGGCGCCTTTGCGCACTGCTGCCGGCGGCACGACGCGCGCGCCCTGCTGGGTGAACTCGTGCTCCGACCAGTTGGCGAACTTGAGCGGGACCTTGTCGTATCCCTGCAGCCCGCCCATGTTGACCGGCACATTGTCGTGCAAGCGGAAGTACAGCAGCACCGCCTTCTTCAGCCACTGGTTCACCTGCCAGCCGTCGGCGATCGGTTCGGCGACGCGCGCCTTGCCTTCGTCGAGCAACTGAATCGCGCGGGTGACGTCCTGCTGCAATTGCTGGTCGGACTTGCTGATGCTGTCCCGGTTGTCCCACGCGGCTTCGATGCGCTGCTGTATTTCTGTGGTCATGGTGTTCGGCAGGGGCAGGTGAGTTCTTTAATGAATGTATGCAGTGAGGGGCTTATGCTGATTCGTGACGATCAAGTGTGCGGATCAGCACTTCGCGCAGATCGTCGAGGACGCGTTCCTCGTTGATCGGACGATGCATGCGATCGGTGACGTAGAACACGTCCTCGGCGCGTTCGCCGATCGTTGCAATCTTGGCGGCATTGAGCAGGATGCCGCGCTTCTGGAATACCCGGCCGATCAGGGACAGCAGGCCGGGCTGGTCTGCGGTTACCAGTTCGAGCACGGTGCGGCTGCGGCCTTCGTCCTGGCTGAAATACACCTGCGTCGGCGTATCGAAGTGACGCAGGCGCTGCGGCATGCGGCGGTTGACGTCGACGGTCGAGACTTCCGGATCGCTGAGCACCTTGCGCAGTGCGTGGCTGATCTCGTCGGTGCGCATCGTCGAGGCGATCGGCGTGTTGTC
The DNA here is from genome assembly GCA_030775105.1 of Pseudomonadota bacterium. Taxonomy (GTDB): domain Bacteria; phylum Pseudomonadota; class Gammaproteobacteria; order Nevskiales; family Nevskiaceae; genus Solimonas. The sequence goes on from JALYJV010000212.1 coordinate 6,333, forward strand.
GCCTTCGAGCACGATGTACGAGTCGAGCACGAAGCCGTCGTCGGTCGTATGCAGGCGCGCATCGAGAATGTTCAGCCCCAGACGCGCGAGCACGCCGGTGGTCAGGCCGAACAGGTGATCGCGATCGCGCGTGTAGACGAATACGGTCGTGCCGCGGTCATCGACGGCATCGACCATCACGAGTGGAAGCTGCGCTTCAGTGGCGCCGGCAATCGCGGGCATCTGCCAGGCGAGTTCAGCCGGCGTATGCCGCAGAAAATATTCCGAATCGAAACGCTGCCAAGTCTTTTCGGCGAGCGCCGGATCGATATTGCGCGCCTTGAGCAGGGCCAGCGCTTCGATGCGTGAGCCATTCGCACGCTCGTTCTCCAGCGATCCCGGGTCGACATCCCCGTCGAGCATGCGCGAGCTCTGCCGATACAGCTCCTTGAGCAGCGATTCGCGCCAGGAATTCCACAACGCCGGATTGGTGCCACGGATGTCCGCGCAGGTCAGCAGGAACAGATAGTCGAGACGCAGACGCGTGCCGACCTTGGCCGAGAATTCGGCGACGACGCGACTGTCGGTGATGTCCTGCTTCTGCGCAGTCAGCGACATCAGCAGATGATGGTTGACCAGCCATGCGACCAGTGCGGCGTCAGCATGCGAAAGGCCGTGATCCAGGCAGAACTGCTCGGCTTCCTGCGCGCCGAGTTCGGAGTGATCGCCGCCACGGCCCTTGGCCATGTCATGCCAGAACGCACCGAGGTACAGCAGTTCCGGCTTGGCGATGCGGTCGAACACCATGTTGGCGAAAGGCAG
>JALYJV010000213.1 GCA_030775105.1 Pseudomonadota bacterium
CGTCAAGGGTGTGACCCAGGGACCGTCCGAGCATTTCATCAAGCTGCAGCTGCGACGTCAGGGCGTCAATCCGCTTTTCGTTCGCAAGCAGTCGGCAATTTTTTCGGCGAGAAAGAAGTCGATCGCGGCACTGGATATCGCCATCTTCCTGCGTCAGATGACGACCATGCTCAACGCCGGTGTTCCGCTCGTGCAGTCACTGGAAATCATCGGTCGCGGCCACGACAATCCGAGCATGGGCGAGATGATCATGGGCGTCAAAGCCCATGTCGAGGGGGGTAATTCGTTCGCCGCCGGCCTGAGGCAATTTCCTCTGCAGTTCGATGATCTGGTCACGAACCTAGTAGAGGCCGGCGAGAAGTCCGGTACGCTCGAAACGCTGCTCGAGAAGGTGGCCACCTACAAGGAAAAAACCGAAGCGATCAAGAAGAAGGTCAAGAAAGCCTTGACCTACCCGACCGCGGTGGTCGCCGTAGCGTTCATCGTGACCGGCATCCTGTTGTACTTCGTGGTGCCTCAGTTCCAGAGCCTGTTCCAGGGATTTGGTGCGGACCTGCCGGCGTTCACGATGATGGTGATCAACCTGTCGCACTTCGTGCAGGAAAAGTGGTGGCTGGTGCTGGCCATAGTGGGCGGCACGATTTACGGCTTGTTCGAAGCGAAACGACGTTCGGCCGCAGTCCGGCGTCTGCTGGACCGAATCCTGCTCAAGGTTCCGGTCATGGGCGACATCCTCTACAAGTCGGCCGTTGCGCGCTATGCACGTACACTTTCGACGATGTTTGCCGCTGGCGTTCCGCTGGTGGAGGCGATGGACCCGGTGGCCAAGGCATCCGGCAATATCATTTTCACCGAAGCCATTCTGGTCATGCGCAATCAGGTGGCCAGCGGGCAGCAGCTGCAGCTGGCCATGCAGCAGTCGAACCTGTTCCCGAACATGGCCACGCAGATGGTGGCGATTGGCGAAGAGTCCGGCTCGTTGGATGCCATGTGCGCCAAGGTCGCCGACTTTTATGAAGCCGAGGTCGACGCGATGGTGGATACACTGTCGAGCCTGCTCGAGCCGCTGATCATGTCGGTGCTGGGCGTTCTCGTCGGCGGCCTGGTTGTCGCCATGTACCTGCCGATCTTCAAGCTCGGCGCAGTCGTCGGACAGTAATGATGGATTTTGTAGAAGGGCTGCGCTCCAGCCCGGGCCTGTTGCTGGGCGCATCGACGGTACTGGGTATGCTCGTCGGCAGCTTTCTCAACGTTGTGATTCTGCGCCTGCCGCGGATGATGGAACTGGCCTGGCGCCGCGAGGCTCGCGGGCTGCTGGAGCTGGCAGAGGTCGATGAGGCACCGGTCTCGCTGACGAAACCGGCTTCGTGCTGCCCCGGTTGCGGTGCGGCGATCAAACCCTGGCACAACATCCCGGTGCTGAGCTGGCTGTGGCTGCGAGGACGTTGCGCGGCCTGCAAGACGCGCATCTCGGTGCAGTACCCGCTGGTGGAACTGGCTTCGGGGGTGATGTCGGGGCTGTGCGCCGTGCATTTTGGCTGGGGCGCGGCCCTGGCGGCGGCGCTGGTGTTCACCTGGGTGCTGATCGCGCTGACCGTGATCGACCTGCGCACGCAACTGCTGCCGGATGATCTGACGCTGCCCCTGCTGTGGCTTGGGCTGGGATTGAGCCTGGTGCCGGTATTCGTGACGCCGCAGACTGCGATCGTCGGTGCAATGGCCGGCTATCTGAGCCTGTGGAGCGTGTTCTGGCTGTTCAAGCTGGTCACCGGCAAGGAAGGCATGGGCTATGGCGACTTCAAGCTGCTGGCGGCCGTGGGCGCCTGGCTCGGCTGGCAGGCGCTGCCAATGGTGATCCTCCTGTCGTCGCTGGTTGGCGCCGTCGTCGGCATCGGCATGGTGCTGTTCCTGCGTCACGACCGCCGTGTGCCGATCCCCTTTGGCCCCTACCTTGCGGCTGCCGCGTGGCTGGCGATGCTGTATGGCGAGACCCTGCAGTCGGTCTATTTCCGCATCAGCGGCTTGCAGTGAGGCCGTGCCCACACGCCTGACAGTGGGCCTGACCGGGGGCATTGCCAGCGGCAAATCGACGGTCGAGGCGCTGTTCCGTGAGCTCGGCGTGGAGGTGCTCGATGCCGACCAGCTCGCGCGCGAAGTCGTCGCGCCCGGCTCGCCTGCGCTGGCGCAGATCGCACAGGACTTCGGCGCGGAGATGCTGCTGCCGGACGGCCAGCTCGACCGTCGGCGCATGCGCGAACGCGTGTTTGCCGATCCCGCCGAACGCAAGCGGCTTGAAGGCATCACCCACCCGCACATCCGCGCCGGCATGCTGGCCTGGAAAGCTGCGCAGAGCGGGGCCTACTGCATCATCAGCGTCGCAATCCTGATCGAGTCTGGCATGCAGACGCTGGTCGACCGGACGCTGGTAGTCGATGTTGCCGAATCCTCCCAGCTACAGCGCCTCTGCGCCCGCGACGGCGTTACCCCTGAGCTCGCGCAGAACATGCTGGCTGCGCAGACCTCGCGCCAGCACCGCCTTGGTGCCGCGAACGACGTGCTTGGCAACCACGGCGAGCTGGCTTTGCTCAAAGCGGGCGTCGCGCAGCTGCATGCGTTTTACTGCGAACTGGCCGCATCAGGTCAACTTGCAGCGCCCGGCCTGCGCATTGCGTAAGAACCTTCGTACGCGGCCATTGCGCTATCCGCAAAAATGGGGGACTTCTCCCTGCATGAATCGTTTGCCCACCCAGGTAATCTGGGCCACAATGTTTTTTTGATAATTGGCGAGCCTTTTCGTGTCGAAGGCAGGAGAAATTGTGGTGTTCGAACAACCGCTCACCGAGCGGATTCGCACCTTCCTGCGCCTTGAGTATCTTTTCGCGCTGCACGGCCACCATCGCAAGGATCGCACTCTGTTCGGCATTCGCGCGACGCTCAGCGCCCTGCTCGACACCTTGGTTGTGCTGTCACGTTCGGACCTGAAGAACGACATCCTCAAGGAACTCACCGACCAGCACACGCAGCTCACCCGGATCGCGGCACGGCCGGGCATCGACAAATCCCGTCTCGACGAGCTGCTCGAAGAAATCACCGGGGTACAAAACGGCCTGCAGCGTCTGGCCACGCAGTTCGCCGGCTCGCTGCTGCGCGAAAGCGATTTTCTCAACGGCATCCTCAACCGCTCGGGCATTCCCGGCGGCACCTGCGGATTTGACCTGCCGCACTTCCATCACTGGCTGTCGCAACCCTTCGAGCGCACGCGTCGTGACCTCGACGCCTGGTATGCCGACATCAAGCCCTTCGAGGAAGCGATCAACCTGTATCTGAAGATGTTGCGCTCGGTCGTCGAGCCGGAAGCCTTCGAAGCGCGCGGCGGCATGTACATGAGCAATCCGCCGGGGGCCTGCCAGTTGATCCGCGTGCTGGTCGCCCAGGACACCGGCGTGTATCCGGAAATCAGCGCGGGCAAGCATCGCTTCACGGTACGTTTCATGAACGCCCGCGACCCCAGCGTCCGCGCCCAGCAGGCGACTGCGGACATCCCGTTTCAGCTGCAATACTGCGCGCTGTGAGCAGCACCGGCTCAGGCGACAGCGCCGATGGCGCCAAGCCGCGCATTGCCGCCTGCCCGCAATGCGGAAAGTCCACCCGCCTCGACGCCCAGAATCCATGGCGACCGTTCTGCACCGAGCGCTGCAAGATGGTTGATCTGGGGGCCTGGTTCAGTGGTGAGCGCAGCATCCCGGCGGAAGACGGCGTAGACGGGGATCCGGAAGCTTGAGGGAGCCGCTCTGGTCTCTCGATGCACCGCGCTGCGCGCGGCACGCGAGACGAACGGAGTTCTTTTTGTGGCCGCTCAACAAAGCCCGTTCGCATCGAGTGCCGCGCCGCAGGCGCGGTGTATCGAGATGCCGCAGGGGCAGTGCCCGTAATCAGTTCCAGTACGCGGAAATCCCGGCCACACCCTGGCCGTAGGCGGCAAAAGCGGTTTCAAGCTGCGCGGGACCGGCGCCGCCGATCGCATATGCCGGTACACCTGAGTATTGAATGGCTTCAGCAAACCCATCCCAGCCCAGCATCGTCCATGACGGGTGCGTCGCGGTTGCCTGCACCGAGCCCATCACTACCGCATCAAAGCCGATGCTAACCGCGTGGCGCAGCGCCTGTGCGCTGTGGCACGACGCCAGCTGCAGTGCAGGTCCGGGCGCGGCGCGCGTTCGCATCTGCAACATGCTCGCTTCACTGGCGTGCCAGCCGTTAGCACCCAGAACACAGGCCTGATCGGCTGTGTGATCAAGCACCACGCGCAAACCCAGCTTCTGTGCCGCCGGCAGAATCTGCTGCGCGGCTCTCGCATAGTCGGCATCGCTCAACTGCGGAAAACGCAAGCGCAGCAGACATGTGGGCGGCAGTTGCGGTAGACCCTGCATTACCTGCTCGACGGTCGCGGACGGGCGGGTAAACACGTAATGCACCGGCAGATTGACCGCGCGCGCACTCGGCGCAACGGTCGGCAAGGTATCCGGCCAGTCCTTCAGAGCGGCCGGTGCGACCCAGGCGAGCGCCTGGTTCTCTCGCCCGTGCGGCTCACCGCGGAAGCGGCTGACCAGCCAGGTATCCAACAGCACGCTGCGATCGCTGTACTCGTGGCGATAACGGATCAGTGGCCGCGCCTGTTCAACGTGGATGCCGAGTTCCTCGTCGAGTTCGCGGACCAGCGCATGCAGCGGTTGCTCGCCGGCTTCGATCTTGCCGCCGGGAAACTCCCAGCGGCCGGCGGCGATCTTGCCGCGCGGTCGCTGCGCGAGCAGCACCTTGCCGTCCGCTCGCTGCAGCACGCCGCAGGCGACGTGTATCAGCGGCTTGTCCGGACTGCTGGTCTCGGGCGCAGTCACTTCAGGGGATCAGGTCCGGTACTCGGCGTTGATCTTCACGTAGTCGTAGCTGAAGTCGCAGGTCCACAGGCGCGCGCTGGCCTCACCGCGACCGAGGGTGACGTGAATCGTGAACTCGGGCCTGGCGACCACGGCTGCGCCGCGCTCTTCGCGATAGTCCGGATGCGGCTCGCCACCTTCGAGCAGCGTGACATCGTCAAGGCGGATACCGACCGTGGCCGGATTCAGTCCGGCAACGCCGGCCTTGCCGATCGCCATGACGATGCGCCCCCAGTTGGCATCACCGGCAAACATCGCGGTCTTGACCAGCGGCGAGTTGGCGACCGCATAGCCAACCTGACGCGCTTCGCTGACATCGCCCGCGCCACTGACATTCACCGTGATGAAACGGGTTGCGCCTTCGCCATCGCGCACGACCGCCTGCGCCAGTTCGATGCAGACTTCATTGAGCGCAGTCGCTATCACTGCGTAGTCGGCATCACCAACATTGATGTCCTTGCTGCCGACCTGTGCGGTCGCACAGAGCACGCAGGAATCGTTGGTCGAGGTGTCGCTGTCGACCGTCACGCAATTGAAGGACTGGTTCACTGCATCGCGCAGCGCGCGATCGACTGCCGCAGGCGCGAGGCACGCATCGGTTGCGACAAAGGCGAGCATCGTCGCCATGTGCGGCTCGATCATGCCGACGCCCTTGGCGATGCCGGTGATCGTCACCTCGCCCTGCGCGGTCTGCACCCTGCGGCTCGCGCCCTTGGGCACCGTGTCGGTGGTCATGATCGCGCGCGCCGCGTTGCCCCAGGCATCAGCGGTCAGATTCTTGATGGCGGCAGGCACGGCCGCGGTCATGCGTGCAATCGGCAGGCGCTGGCCGATGACGCCGGTCGAGAACGGCAGCACTGCCGCCGCATCGCAGCCCAGTGCTGTGGCCACTGCCGCGGTGGTTTCACGTGCATCGGCGAGACCACCCAGGCCGGTTGCCGCATTGGCATTGCCGGCGTTGATCAACAAGGCACGAATCGCACTGCTGGCCGCGAGCCGCTCGCGGCACAGTTGCACCGGTGCCGCAGCAAAGGCGTTCTGCGTGAATACACCGGCCACGCGAGAGCCCGCTGCCAGTTCAATCACCAGCAGATCCTGACGACCCGGCTTCTTGATCGCCGCTTCGGCACTGCCGAGGCGCACGCCGGCTACCGGACTCAGGGACTCAGGGGCAGACAGATTGACGGCCATCGCATTCATCCAAACAAAAAGGCGCCCGGTTTCGGACGCCTTGGTATTTTGCGTTGCTTTGCTTGCCGAGGCCAGCGCAGCGGGCTTTGCGCCAGCATCTCGATACACCCGCTATCGCGGGCACTCGATGCAAACTGAGTTTCTTGGGCTGCCATCAAAACACCCCAAACACCCCGTTCACCGCGAGTGCCGGGCGCACTGCGCCCGGTGTATCGAGAGGCCGGCGCTGACCCTTGTGCGGCCCAGACCCTACAAGCTCAGACCAGCGCCCCGTGACACTGCTTGAACTTCTTGCCACTGCCGCAGGGGCACGGATCGTTACGGCCAACCTTGGGCATTTCGCGCACGACGGTGGTCGGCTTCGGTGGCGGCGGTGGCGCGGCTTCCAGGCGGCGCGGGCTGGCATCAGCACCGCCCTCACCCGCTTCCGATGCGACCGTCGAATCCACACTCGGGGCAGCGGCGTGCTGCATCTGCATCTGCCGCTCACGGGCTTCCGCCTGCAGGCGACGCTGTTCTTCGATCTGCTGCACTTCGGCTTCAGTCTGGATGCGCACGCGCGACAGCAGCGCGATCACGTCATGCTTGAAGCGCGCCAGCATGTCGTTGAACATGATGAAGGCTTCGCGCTTGTATTCCTGCTTGGGATCTTTCTGTGCATAGCCGCGCAGATGGATGCCCTGGCGCATGTAGTCCATCGACGCCAGATGCTCGCGCCAGAGGTTGTCTAGCACCTGCAGCATCAGCGCCTTCTCGAAGTGTTCGAGTACCGGCGCACCCACGGCGGCCTTCTTGGCAACGTAGGCTTCGTTGAACTTGGTGATCAGACGCTCACGCAGACCCTTGTCGTTGAGATCGTTTTCGGTATCGAGCCATTCGCGGATCGGCAGATCCAGCTCGAAGTCACGCTTGAGCGTCTCCATCAGGCCCGTGACATTCCACTGTTCTTCGATCGTCTGCGGCGGCACGTAAGCATCGGCGACAGCACGAACGACGTCCGGACGAATCTCCTGAATCATGTCCGACACCGACGTCGCAGCCATCACACTGTTGCGCAGGTCGTAAATCGCCTTGCGCTGATCGTTGGCGACGTTGTCGAACTCGAGCAGGTGTTTGCGGATATCAAAGTTGTGCGCTTCAACCTTGCGCTGTGCGGTTTCGATCGCGCGCGATACCCAGCGGTGTTCGATTGCTTCGCCTTCCTGCATGCCGAGGCGCTGCAGCATCGCGCGCATGCGCGGCGGCGTGAAGATGCGCATCAGCGTGTCGTCGAGCGACAGGAAGAAGCGCGAGGCACCCGGATCGCCCTGGCGACCGGAACGACCGCGCAGCTGGTTGTCGATACGGCGTGATTCGTGACGTTCGGAGCCGATGACCACGAGACCGCCAGACTGCTTCACCAGTTCGTGCTGCGCCTGCCAGGCGCTGCGGATATCGTCGCGACCGGCGTTGTCTTCTTCCGGCAGCTTGGCGAGCTGGGCTTCGAGATTGCCGCCGAGGACGATGTCGGTACCGCGACCGGCCATGTTGGTGGCGATGGTCACCGCGTCAGGACGACCGGCCTGGGCAACGATGTCGGCTTCGCGTTCGTGCTGCTTGGCGTTCAGCACCTCATGCTTGATGCCGGCCTTGGTCAGCAGCACCGACAGCAGCTCCGAGGTTTCGATGCTTGCAGTACCCACCAGCACCGGCTGGTGCTTTTCGTGCGCTGCCTTGATCTCGGTGACGACAGCCTCGAACTTCTCCTTCGCCGTCATGTAGACGAGATCGCCTTCGTCCTTGCGGATCATCGGCTTGTTGGTCGGAATTACGACCACTTCCAGCTTGTAGATGCTCTGGAACTCGAAGGCCTCGGTATCCGCCGTACCGGTCATGCCGGACAGCTTGCCGTAGAGGCGGAAGTAGTTCTGGAAGGTGATGCTCGCCAGCGTCTGGTTTTCCTGCTGGATCTTGACGCCTTCCTTGGCTTCGACGGCCTGGTGCAGACCATCGCTCCAGCGGCGGCCCGACATCATGCGGCCGGTGAATTCGTCGATGATGACGATCTGGCCATCGCGCACGATGTACTCGACGTCACGCTTGTACAGGTGATGCGCACGCAGCAGCGCATTGAGGTGATGCAGCAGGATGATGTTGGCTGCGTCGTAGAGGCTGTCGTCCTCGCCGAGCAGCTGCGAGGTGCGCATCAGTTCTTCGACCGACTCATGCCCGGCTTCGGTCAGGTGGATCTGCTTGGACTTCTCGTCGATCGAGAAATCGCCCGGACCTTCTTCTTCCTGCTGAAGCGTCAGCCGCGGAATCAGCGCATTGATCTTGCGGTACAGCTCTGGATCGTCATCGGTCGGGCCGCTGATGATCAGCGGCGTGCGCGCTTCGTCGATGAGAATCGAGTCGACTTCGTCGATGATCGCGTAGTTCTGCCCGCGCTGAACCTTGTCGGCCATCGAAAAGGCCATGTTGTCGCGCAGGTAGTCGAAGCCGAGTTCGTTATTGGTCGCGTAGGTGATGTCGCTGGCGTAGGCCTCGCGCTTCTCCTGATTCGACTGGCCGGAAACGACGACGCCGACCGAGAGCCCCAGGAAACGGAAGATCCGCCCCATCCACTCGGAGTCACGACGTGCGAGGTAGTCATTGACGGTGACGATGTGCACGCCCTTGCCAGGTAGCGCATTGAGATACGCCGCGAGGGTCGCGACCAGCGTCTTGCCTTCACCGGTGCGCATTTCGGCGATCTTGCCTTCATGCAGCACCTGACCGCCGATCAGCTGCACATCGAAATGGCGCATGTTGAGCACGCGCTTGCCGGCCTCGCGGACCACCGCAAAGGCGTCGGCCTTGATCTGATCCAGAGTCTCGCCCTTGGCCAGACGCTCACGCAGAACCTGGGTC
>JALYJV010000214.1 GCA_030775105.1 Pseudomonadota bacterium
GCGCACGACCCTTGCCATCGACATGGGCATCGAGATCGGCGTGGGTGATGCGCCCGGCCGGGCCGCTGCCATGGACGTACTGCAACTCGATGCCGAGCTCGCGTGCGCGCTGGCGCACGGCGGGCGGCGCAATCGGCTTGTCGCCAGGCTTGCGTGTCACTGCGGGTGCCGCACTCTGCACAGCTCGTTGCGGCGGCGCGGGTGCTGGCGTCTGCGGTTTGCTCGCCGCTTCGACGGCTGGCGCAGGCTTGGATGCTTCGGTCTTGGGCTTTTCCGCGACGGCTGCCGCCGGCTTGGGCGCGGGCGCAGACTCAGCCTTGGCGTTGCCCGCGCCTTCGACTTCGAGAATCACCAGCGGCCCGCCAACCGCAACCATGTCGCCAGCTTCGCCGCACAGCTCAACGATTTTTCCGGCAACCGGCGACGGCAGTTCGACCGCGGCCTTCTCGGTCAGCATGTCGACCAGCGGCTGGTCCTCGGCAACGACGTCGCCGACCTTGACGCGCCAGGTCGCGATCTCGCATTCGGCAATACCTTCGCCGACATCCGACAGCTTGAATACATAGCGACCCATGGTTAGCCCTCCATCACTTGCTTGATGGCACGACCGACGCGATCGGGGCCCGGGAAGTATTCCCACTCGAAGGCGTGCGGATACGGCGTGTCCCAACCGGTGACGCGCATGATCGGTGCTTCGAGGTGATTGAAGCAGTGCTCCTGCACCAGCGCCGACAGTTCGGCGCCGAAGCCGCTGGTGCGCGTCGCTTCGTGGACGATGACGCAGCGGCCGGTCTTCTTGACCGACTCGACGATCGTATCGAGGTCGATCGGCAGCAGGCTGCGCAGGTCGATGATCTCGCCATCGACGCCGGTCTCTTCGACCGCCGCCGCGCAGACATGCACCATCGTGCCGTAAGCGATCAGCGTGACGTCATTGCCGGGGCGCGTGATCGCAGCCTTGCCGATCTCGATGCGGTAGTAGCCTTCCGGCACTTCCGAAGCGGGGAACTTCGACCACGGCTGCAGCGGACGATCGTGATGGCCGTCGAACGGGCCGTTGTAGATGCGCTTGGGCTCGAAGAACATCACCGGATCATCGTCCTCGATTGCCGCGATCAGCATGCCCTTGGCGTCGTAGGGATTCGACGGCATCAGCGTCTTCAGACCGCTGACGTGGGTGAAGATGCCTTCCGGGCTTTGACTGTGGGTCTGGCCGCCGAAGATGCCGCCACCACAGGGCGCGCGCACCGTAATCGGCGCGAAGAACTCGCCGCCGGAACGGTGGCGCAGGCGCGCTGCTTCCGACACCAATTGGTCGAAGGCCGGATAGATGTAGTCGGCAAACTGGATCTCGGCGACCGGGCGCAGGCCGTAGACACCCATTCCGATCGCGGTACCGAGAATGCCACCTTCGGAAATCGGCGTATCGAAGCAACGCGTCTTGCCGAATTTCTTCTGCAGGCCGGCAGTCGCGCGAAACACGCCGCCGAAATAGCCGACGTCTTCACCGAACACAACGACATTGCTGTCGCGGGCCATCATCACGTCCATCGCGGAGTTGATCGCCTGAATCATGTTCATCGTCGGCATGATCAGTGTCCTGTCCCGTGAATATGTTGATGAAGTCGCCGACGGATTTTTGTGACCGGCAAGGCGCGACGACGAGTCATAGCCGAGCTATGGCAAGGAGGAACAACGCCGCCGGGCGCGAAAAGACCCGGCGAGTTCGCAACGGTATTTGCGGGATAGGACACTTAGTACCCCATTTCCTGGCGCTGGCGAATCAGATGCTGTGGCATTTCCTTGAACACGTCGTCGAACATCGTGGCGGGGCTGAACGACTGCGAAGCCAGCGAGCCGTAGCTTTCGGCTTCCTTCAGATCGGCCTTCACCTGTTCCTCAAGCGTCTTGATCAGCGCTTCATGCCGCGCCTCATCCCACTCGCCGAGACCGATCAGGTGGGTCTTCAGGCGTTCGATCGGATCGCCGAACGGCCACTGCGCGCTTTCGTCCGCCGGACGATAGGCGCTCGGGTCGTCACTGGTTGAATGCGCGGCAGCGCGGTAGGTGTACAGCTCGATCAGCGTCGGCCCGCAGTTGCGCCGCGCACGTTCGGCGGCCCACTGCGTGACCGCGTAGACCGCGAGGAAGTCATTACCGTCGACGCGCATGCCTGGAACGCCGTACCCGATCGCACGCGCAGCAAAGGTCGCGCGCTCGCCACCGGCAATGCCCACGAACGAAGAGATCGCCCACTGGTTGTTGACGACGTTGAGAATCACTGGGGCCTGATAGACGCTGGCAAAAGTCAGGGCGTTGTGGAAATCCGGCTCGGCGGTTGTACCGTCGCCGACCCAGCTCGCGGCAATGCGCGTATCGCCCTTCATCGCCGACGCCATCGCCCAGCCCACAGCCTGCGGATACTGCGTGCCGAGATTGCCGGAGATCGAGAAGAACCCTTTCTCCTTCACCGAGTACATGATCGGCAGCTGACGGCCCTTGAGGCGGTCGCGGCTGTTGTTGAAGATCTGGCACATCATGTCGACCAGCGAATGCTTGCGCGCAATCAGCAGGCCCTGCTGTCTGTAACTCGGGAACAGCATGTCGTCGTCGTTGAGTGCAAAGGCCTGCGCAATCGACACTGCCTCTTCGCCGGTCGACTTGATATAGAACGAGGTCTTGCCCGCGCGCTGAACGCGCTGCATGCGGTCATCGAAGACGCGCGTCAGCAACATCATGCGCAGGCCTTCGCGCAGCGCATCGGCATCGAGATTCGGCGCCCAGGCGCCGACTGCCTTGCCGCTGTCATCGAGCACGCGGATCAGGCTGTTGGCATACGGCACCAGTTCGGCTTGCGGCGCATCGGTCGGCGGTCGCGCCAGCTTGCCGGCCGGCGGGACTTCGACGTGCGCAAAGCTCGGTGTTTCGCCCGGCCGCGCCTCAGGCTCGGGCACGTAGAACCGCAGCGGTTCGCCGACGGCCGATGTGGGTGCTGCTGGCTTCTTGCGGGCCATCCAAATCTCTCCTCATGCGGCAGCCGACGGCCGGACCGCTGTTGGGAAACATTCTAGGAGCGGAAACGCGGATTTTGCTTCCGTACTTGCCCCATATCGATTAGATTGTGAAACATTATTCCGATTTTTTACGCAATAATGGAACATAAAAGCCATCCACTCGACGCCTTGGATGTCCGCATCCTCAATCTGCTCCAGGACGACGCCAATCTGCCGATCGCCGACATCGCCGACAAAGTCGCGTCATCCAAGACAGTAGTCTGGCGACGCATACAGAAGCTGAACGAAGCGGGCGTGATCCGGTCGACTGTCGCGGTGCTTGATCACCGCAAGGTCGGCCTCGGCGTCATGGTCATCGCGCACGTGAAGATGGCCCGCCATGGCCGCGACGTGCTGCCGAAATTCCTTGAAGCCATCAGCACCTTCCCGCAGGTGCTCGAATGCCACACGCTGATGGGCGACGTCGACTTCCTGCTCAAGATCATTGTGCGCAGCGTCGAGGACTACGAGAAGTTCTTCTGGCAGAAGCTGTCGAAGATCGATGGCGTGCAGGAAATCAGCTCGTCGATCTCGATGAGCCAGACCGTCAACACGACGCGGTTGCCGTTGCAGGCGACGGCGGGCTGAGCTTCAGGAACTGGTTGCGGCGTCGCTTTTGCGACACCCTCGATACACCGCGCTGCGCGCGGCACTCGAGACGAACGGAACTTGTTTGTGCCGCGAAGTCCCAACAAAACTCACGTTCGTATCGAGTGCCTGCGTAGCAGGTGTATCGAGAGACCGGCGCAAAAGAGCCTGCACATCGCAATCATGCATGGAACAATGTCCCATCAGCACCCAGAGAGCCGTCCATGCCCTTTCACGATCCCAGCATCGCCCTGCCCGTGTCGCAGTCCGTTGTCAGCGAACAGGTCTACATGGTGTTTCCGAATGACCTGAACTCGAACAACACGGTGTTCGGCGGACTGATCATGGCGCAGATGGATCGCTTCGCCAGTGTCGCCGCCGACCGCCATGCCGGCGGCGTCTGCGTGACCGTCAGCGTCGACGCCGTGCATTTCATCGCACCCGCCAAGGGCGGCGATGTGCTGGTCTTCAACTGCTCGGTCAATCGAGCGTGGAACACGTCGATGGAAGTTGGCTGCCGCGTGGAAGCCGAGGCGATCGGTGGCCGCGCGCGTCGGCAGATCCTCACCGCCTACCTGACCTTCGTTGCAGTCAACCCGGACAACTCGCCGCGGCGGGTGCCGCCGGTGCTGCCGGAAACCGATGTGGAACGCCATCGCTACGAGGAAGCCCAGCTGCGGCGCGAATACCGCCTGCGTCATGCCGACGATCTGAAGACGCTGCGAGCAGGTCGCCCGCAGCGTTCGGCCTAGATCAGGCGGCCGCCGCCAGCGCGCGCGGAATCGTCTCGATATAGATCGAGTAGCTGTCGGTGCCGCGCACTTTTTTCTTCCTGAGTCGCCCGTCGACGTAGGCACGCTCGTAGTCGTGGCGCGCATTCTGGTAACCGTAGCCCGCGCCGCCGAGCTGTGCCTGCACGATGCAGATCAGTACCGCATGCGCGGCATCGTCGTTGAGCGCCATGATCGCGCCGATCTGCGCGCGCAGCGCATTGCAGTTCACCTCGAAGTGGCGCGTACCGCGATCATCGCGATAGGTGATGTACACACGCTCGATGTCGAACGAGAAGACACTGTTGTAGTTCTCGCTGCCTTTGAACGCACTGTTGCGCTGGATCGACACCCGCAGATCATCAGAGCGGTAGCTGCTGGAACCGTGAACACGGCCTGCCAGCTCACGCACGACGGGTTCGTCACCGGCAAAGGTCCTGCCGTAGACGCGCACATCGTTGCGGGGCGGCACAGTGGCTAGCTGTTGCAGCGCCAGCGCGCGCGATCCGCTCTTGCTGTATTGCAGCGGCACATTGTTCGAATCCTTGCTCATGGCAGACTCCGTTCGCATCGAGACGGCTGCGGCCTGTTCGGGATGCCGTCAGCTTCCGACACTGCAACTCTGAGACCTCGCACCTGAACCGGAGATTGCGAGCGCCTCATCGGCCGTTTTCAGCAGCCAGACGGCCGCAAGTGTCATGCCCAGAGTAAGGATGCAAAGGCTCACAACATGAGCCTTTCGAGAGCCGGCCGACAGGAATCCGGCGCGACACGGTCAGGCCTGCGGATCAGACCGCTTGAGCGTCCGGCTGCTGGCTCGGATGCGCACGCTGGAAGGCGGGCAGCGTCGCGCAATGCGCAGCCACACGCGCAAGTCGTGGGTAGCGTGATTCGTCACAACCGAAGCGCTGGCCGGCAAAGACCTGCGGCACCAGCATGCAATCCGCCCAGCCCGGCAGCTCGCCGAACACGAACGGCGTATCGGGCGCACCGCGCAGTTCATCTTCGAGCGCACTCAAGCCGCGGGTGATCCAGTGCTGCAGCCAGGCGCTGCGCTGCCCATCGTCGACCTTGAGCGTGCCGCTCAGATAATTGAGCACCGACAGGTTCTGCAGCGGCTGGATGTCGGCGGCGATCGTCAGGCAGAACGCGCGGACGCGCGCGAGTTGCTGCGGATCGGTTGGGGCCAGCATGGGATTCGGATAGCGCGATTCCAGATATTCGAGGATCGCCTGCGACTGGTTGACCTTGAATTCGCCATCGACCAGCAGCGGCACGCGCGCCTGCGGATTGACGGCACGGAACTCTGCGGAGAATTGTTCGCCGCCATCACGAACCAGGTTCACCGGAACGATCTGGTACGGGACGCCCTTGAGGTTGAGCGCAATGCGGATGCGGTGGCTCGCCGATGAGCGCCAGTAAGCGTAGAGCGTGAGCATGCTGATCCCCAACAAGAAAACTATTTCCTGTAGCGCGCCACAACCTGCTCGATCGCACCGAAGATCGATTCGCCATGCTGGTCGCGCATCTCGATGCGGACCTGATCGCCGAAGCGCAGGAACGGCGTGCGCGGTTTGCCGTGCAGCAGGGTTTCGACGCAGCGCAGTTCGGCAAGGCACGAGTAGCCGACGCCGCCGTCGTTGATCGCCGTACCCGGTCCATCGTCTGGCCCGCGGTTCGATACCGTACCGGAGCCGATGATGCTGCCGGCGGCCAGCGGCCGGGTCTTTGCTGCATGGGCGATCAGCGTCGGGAAATCGAAAGTCATATCGGTGGCAGCTTGCGGCGCACCGAGCGGCTGCTCGTTGATGCTCGACAGCAGCGGCAGGTTGACGCGCTTGCCATCCCAGTTCGCACCGAGTTCATCGGGCGTCACCGCCACCGGCGAGAATGCCGATGAAGGTTTACCCTGAAAGAAGCCGAAGCCCTTCGCCAACTCCGCTGGAATGAGATTGCGCAGAGACACGTCATTGACCAGCATGATCAGGCGGATCGCTGCACCCGCCGCTTCGACCGATAGACCCATGGGCACATCAGCGGTGATCACCGCAATCTCGGCTTCGAGATCGATGCCCCATTCTTCAGATTCCGCTTCGATCGGCCCCATTGGATCAATGAAACTGTCGCTGCCGCCCTGATACATCAGCGGGTCAGTCCAGAAGCTCGGCGGCATGTCGGCGCCGCGCGCCTTGCGCACGAGCTCGACGTGGTTCACGTAGGCCGAGCCGTCGACCCACTGGTAGGCACGCGGCAATGGTGAGCGGCAATCGATCGCGTGAAAATCGTTGGCGTCTTCGGCGTAGCCGCCCTTGTTGAGGCGGTCTGAGATCATCTGCAGCTGCGGACGCACTTCATCCCAGCGGTCCAGCGCATCCTGCAGCGTGCCTGCAACCTGCGGCACCGCGATGCAGCGGCCCAGGTTTCGCGACACGACGACCAGTTGGCCGTCTCGGGTACCGTTCTTTTGCGTCGCGAGCTTCATGGGTCTTTCGATGTGGCCCAGCTCTGGTGATAGCCGCCCCACTCGACGCTGCTCGCCGGCTCATCAACGCTCAGTGCATCACGCGCGTCGATCATTACGGCGTACTCGTCGGTCGCAGGTTTCTTCGGCGTCAGCATGTTGTCGAGGGCCTTGGGGTGCGGGCCGTGGGTAAACCCACAGGGATGCAGCGTCATCATGCCGGGATGGATGTTGTCGCGCGAGAAGAAATCGCCCGCGTGATAGAACAGCACCTCGTCGTAATCGTCATTGTTATGGAAAAATGGCACCTTGAGGGCGCCTGGATCGGTTTCGAACGGCCGCGGCGTGAAGGTGCAGACGACGAATCGGTTCGCAACAAAGGTCGTGTGCGCCGACGGCGGCAGGTGGTAGCGGTGCGACATCAGCGGGCGGATGTCGCGGACATTGATCCGCACCGGCATCAGCGTACCGTGCCAGCCCAGCGCATCCAGCGGGTTGTACGGATAGGTCACGGTCGAGAGTTGCTGACCACGCTTGATGCTGACGCGCCATTCACGCGCCGCCATCGCGCCGTGCTGCTGGGCGACGAAGGCTTCGTCGAGACGCGGATAGTCGAGCATCGCCGGATCGAAGATCGCCTGCTCACCCACCAAGCCCTTGTCCGGCAGCTGGTAGCTGGAGCCGGTCGCCTCGATCAGCAACCACTGCGTCGGCGCCGTGCATTCGATGCGCCACATCGTGCCGCGCGGCACGACGATGTAGTCACCCGTCGCAAGGCTCAGATGGCCGTAGTCGCAGTAGAGCTCGGCGCTGCCGGCATGCAGGAACAGTAGTTCGTCGCCATCGGCATTGCGCACGAGGCTGTCCATGCTTGCGGCGCAGTGCCAGTAGCGCACGCGCACATGGGCGTTGTGCAGGATTGCTGCCGCCGCCCACGGCGTATCGGCGGCAGCATCAAGCTTGGTCAGATCGAATGCACGCGGACGCAGCGGCCCTTCCCAGTTTGTCCAGCCAGTCGGTGGACGCGGATGGATCATGTGCGTCGCGGGGCCGAAGAAACCTTCCTTGCCCAACTCGCGCTCGACCGTGCCCGGCGGCAGGTCGGCATGCGCCTGGCGCGAAGCCTGGCCTTCAACGATCGGTCGATAGATCCATTTGCGCATGCACTGCTCCGCGGTACGGGAACTCAGGCCTTGGCGGTCGCGGCGTCGAGCACGCCGCGCTTGATCTGATCATCCTCGATCGATTCGAACAAGGCCTTGAAGTTGCCCTCACCGAAACCCTGGTTGCCCTTGCGCTGGATGATCTCGAAGAAGATCGGGCCGATCACCGTGCTGGTGAAGATCTGCAGTAGGATGCCTTCGACCGGCGCGCCGTCGATGAGAATGCTCAACTCCTTGAGGCGCGCGACCGGTTCGCCATGCCCGGGCACGCGCGCATCGACGCGGGCGTAGTAGCTGTCCGGCGTGTCCATGAACTGCACACCGCGCGCACGCAGGCCTTCGACGGTCTTGTAGATATCGTTGGTCGACAGCGCGATGTGCTGGATGCCTTCGCCGCGGTACTGGCGCAGAAACTCCTCGATCTGTGATTTGTCGTCAGAACTCTCGTTGATCGGAATGCGGATCTTGCCGCACGGCGAGGTCATCGCACGCGACACCAGGCCGGTCAGCTTGCCTTCGATGTCGAAGTAACGGATCTCGCGGAAGTTGGCGATGCGCTCGTAGAAGCCGGACCAGTGATCCATGTTGCCGCGTGCGACGTTGTGGGTCAGGTGATCGATCTCATGGAGACCGACTCCCTTGGGCTGCCTATCAACGCCATCGAAGTAGCGGAAGTCGACGTCATACAGCGAATGTTCCGGGCCATAGC
>JALYJV010000215.1 GCA_030775105.1 Pseudomonadota bacterium
AGCCAGCACCATTCCACGTCTGGCATGGTGATTGCTTCCTAAAACTCGCGAGTAGGCAGCTAGGGTTCCGACTCCCCCATCTAGGGTGCGAGTGCTGGTCCGAGAGCAGCCGGTCGGGCGTGATGCCCGGCTACACGGCGGGATAAAAGCCCGGGAGACCTCAGCAGCCCGGATGGGCTGCGCTCGAGTGTTTCTCCGCACCCGAAAGCGCCCGTCCTCTTCAGCAAACCACTGCACTCGAGGAACGGACGATGCGCATCAAGACCCTAGGAAAGTTCATCGCTGCGGCCGTTCTGGCCTGCGGCTGCGTCGGCAATGCCCAGGCCGAGGCGAAGAAGGAATTCGACATCGCCTGGTCGATCTACGTCGGCTGGATGCCCTGGCCGTACGCCGACGAGGCCGGCATCGTCAAGAAGTGGGCCGACAAGTACGGCATCAAGATCAAGATCACCCAGATCAACGACTACGTCGAATCGGTCAATCAGTACACCTCCGGCAAGTTCGACGGCGTGACCGTGACCAACATGGATGCGCTGACGATTCCCGCCGCCGGCGGCGTCGACACCACCGCGCTGATCGTCGGCGACTACTCCAACGGCAACGACGGCATCGTGCTGAAGAACGCCAAGACGCTGAGCGCGATCAAGGGCCAGAAGATCAACCTCGTCGAACTGTCGGTTTCGCACTACCTGCTGGCGCGAGGGCTCGACACCCTGGGTCTGGCCGAGAAGGACGTGAAGGTCGTCAACACCTCCGACGCCGACATGATCGCCGCCTTCCAGGCTGCCGACACAACCGCGGCAGTGACCTGGAATCCGCAGCTCGCCGAGATCAAGGCGGCGCCGGGCGCATCGCTGGTGTTCGACTCCAGCAAGATCCCTGGCGAGATCATCGACACCCTGGTCGTCAACACACAGACGCTGAAGGACAACCCGGCGCTGGGCAAGGCGCTGGTCGGCATCTGGTTCGACACGATGAAGGCACTGCAGGACACCGGCGCGACCGGCAAGGCTGCGCGTGAAGCGATGGCCAAACTCTCCGGCAGCACACTCGCCAGCTTCGAGGATCAGCTCAAGACCACGAAGATGTTCTACACGCCCGCCGAGGCTGTCGCATTCACGACCGACGCCAAGCTGGTCAAGACCATGGACCTGGTGCGCAGTTTCTCCTACGACCACGGCCTGCTCGGTGCGGACGCGCCGAACAAGGACTTCGTCGGTATCGCCTTCCCATCGGGCACCGTGCTCGGCAATCCGAAGAGCGTGAAGCTGCGCTTCGACGCCAGCTACATGAAGCTCGCTGCGGACGGCAAGCTTTAAGACTCGCGCCCGGGCCCACGCCATGCGCCGTTTGATGAACCTGGAGCCGGGACGCGGCGGCCGCTGGCTGCTCGCGCTGCTGCCGTTCCTGCTGCTGCTCGTCGTCTACACCTCGGCCTCGCTGGAACGCCGCGCGGCGAATCCGGACGACAAGCTGCTGCCGCCGATCTCGGAGATGAGCGCGACGATGCAGCGCCTGGCTTTCGAACCGGACCGCCGCACTGGCGAGCTGACGTTCTGGCAGGACAACGCGGCGAGCCTGCAGCGACTCGGCTATGGCCTGGCGATCGCGACCGTCATCGGCCTCGTGCTTGGCCTGGCGATCGGCATGCTGCCGGTCGTCAACGCCGCGTTCGCGCCTTTGATGGCGGTCCTGTCGATGGTTCCGCCGATGGCGGTGCTGCCGATCCTGTTCATCGTCTTCGGCCTCGGTGAACTGTCGAAGGTCGTGCTGATCGTCATCGGCATCGCGCCGTGTCTGGTCCGCGATCTGGCACTGAAGATCGGCGCGCTGCCGCGCGAGCAACTGGTCAAGGCGCAAACCCTCGGCGGCTCGACCTGGCTGACTGCGATCCGAGTCGTCCTGCCGCAGGCGATGCCGCGACTGATCGAGTCGCTGCGCCTCATGCTCGGACCGGCGTTCCTGTTCCTGATCTCGGCCGAGGCCATCTCGGCCGAGAACGGCCTCGGCTATCGCATCTTCCTCGTCCGCCGTTACCTCTCCATGGACACGATCCTGCCGTACGTGGCCTGGATCACCCTGCTTGCCTACCTGATGGACTATGCCCTGCTGCGCCTGTCGCGCTGGGGCTTTCCGTGGGCGCATGAGGAAAAAGCGTGAGCGCCATCCAGGTGCGCAAGGTCTGGGTCGAGTATGGCGAGCAGATCGTGCTCGAGGACCTCAATTTCGATATTCCGTCCGGCAGCTT
>JALYJV010000216.1 GCA_030775105.1 Pseudomonadota bacterium
GTACAACGACTGCATCGTCAATCTGCTCGACACACCGGGCCACGAAGACTTCTCCGAAGACACCTACCGCACGCTGACCGCGGTCGACTCGGCGCTGATGGTGATCGACTGCGCAAAGGGAGTCGAAACCCGCACGATCAAGCTGATGGAAGTGTGCCGCCTGCGCGACACGCCGATCGTCACTTTCATCAACAAGCTCGACCGTGAGGGGCGGCCGCCACTGGAGCTGCTCGACGAAGTCGAGAAGGTGCTGGGCCTGCACTGCACGCCGATCACCTGGCCGGTCGGCATGGGTCGCGACTTCAAGGGCGTGTACCACCTGCTCGAAGATCGCTTCTATCTGTACTCCGGCGACAAGCATCGCATCTCCGAAATCGAGACCATCGATGGCCTGCATGCGCCCGGCCTCGAAGAACGCTTCGGCGCGGTCTACCGCACGCTGCTCGACGAGGTCGAGTTGCTGCAGATGGCGGGCACCGATTTCGATCTCGACGCCTATCGCGCAGCCAAGCTGACACCGGTGTTCTTCGGCTCGGCAATCAACAATTTCGGTATCCGCGAACTGCTCAACGGGTTCACAAAGTGGGCGCCGCCGCCGCAGCCGCGCATAGCGCGCTATGCGGATACGGAGCGCAGCGTAGAAGCCGACGAACCCAAGTTCAGCGGCTTCGTGTTCAAGATCCAGGCGAACATGGATCCCAAGCACCGCGACCGCGTCGCCTTCCTGCGCGTATGTTCCGGCGTTTATCGCAAGGGCATGTTGCTGCACAGCGTGCGCCTCAAGGGCCCGGTGCGCATCGCCAATGCGCTGACCTTCATGGCCAGCGAACGCGAGACCGTCGAGGAAGCCTACCCGGGCGACATCATCGGTCTGCACAACCACGGCACGATTGCGATCGGTGATTCCTTCACCGAAGGCGACGAACTGCGCTTCACCGGCGTGCCGAACTTTGCGCCGGAACTGTTCCGCCGCGTGATCCTCAAGGATCCGCTCAAGGCCAAGCAGCTCAACAAGGGTCTTGATCAGCTCTCCGAGGAAGGCGCGACCCAGGTCTACCGGCCGATCATCAACAACGACATCGTGCTCGGCGCCGTGGGTGTGCTGCAGTTCGACGTCGTCCAGTACCGCCTCAAGGACGAGTACAGCGTGGACTCCGTGTTCGAGCCGGTGCAGGTCAGCATGGCGCGCTGGGTCGAGTGCGACGATGCAAAGAAAATGAAGGAATTCCGTGATAAAAACGACGCACGCCTCGCCTTGGATCACTACGGCGATCTCGTGTACCTTGCGTCGAGCCCGGTCAACCTGAGCATGACCAAGGAGCGTTTCCCGGATGTCCGCTTCCTGGAAACGCGAGAGCACGGGCAAAACTAGCGGTCGTTTCTTCTCGAAATCCCAGGATCCATTCCTCGATGCAAGCACCGCTGAGTTCCCGCCGGCTTGACCCTGCAAGCTGGCCGATGATGGCGCTGTTTGTTGCCTTCCATCTCGCGTGTTTTGCGGCGTTCTACACCGGCGTGAGCTGGGCCAATTTCGGCTTGTGCGTGGCGCTGTACGCGATCCGCATGTTCGGCGTGACCGCCGGCTATCACCGCTACTTCGCGCACCGCGCGTTCAGGACTGGCCGCGTGATGCAGTTCCTGCTCGCCGCGCTCGCGCAATCCTCGCTGCAGTCGGGCGCACTGTGGTGGTCGGCCAAGCACCGCGACCATCACAAGTATTCGGACACGCCGCTCGACGCGCACTCGCCGCGCCAGTACGGCTTCTGGTTTTCGCACATGGGCTGGATCTTCAACACCGAGTCGCAGCGCGCCGACTACAGCCGCATTCCCGAATTCACCCGGTACCCGGAACTGCGCTGGCTCGACAGGCACCATTGGGTGCCGGGCGCGCTGCTCGGCATCAGTGTCGGGCTGATCGGCGGCTGGCAGGCACTGGTCGTCGGCTTCATCTGGTCGACCGTGTTGCTCTGGCACGGAACCTTCTGCATCAACTCCCTGGTGCATGTATTCGGCAAGCAGCGTTACCTGACCGGCGACGACTCGCGTAACAACTGGCTGTTCGCGCTGCTGTCGCTCGGCGAAGGCTGGCACAACAACCATCACTACTACATGGCCTCGGCGCGCCAGGGCTTCCGCTGGTGGGAAGTCGACATCACCTGGTACGGCCTGCTCGGACTGAAGGCGCTCGGGCTGGTGTCGGACCTGCGTGATCCACCGCCGCATGTGCTGGCCGGCGAGCGCCCGGTCTCGGCCGAACTCCAGGAACGTATCGCGGCCACGCTTGCCAATTCATTCTCGGCGGACCGCATCGTCAAGCGCATGCAGCAGCGCTGGCTGGAGTTGAATCCGGGCAGGAGCTTCGACGAATGGCGAGCGCGCTGGCACGAGCAGATGGCGCATGGCCGCGAGCAGATCCAGCATCTGATCCATCCGGAACTGCCGAGTCTCGATCAGTTGTACTCCCGCGCACGTCGCCAGTTCGCACGGACACCGGCGATGGAGGACATCGTTGCCCGTGCCCGTGAAATGCTGGCGCAGGCCGTCATGCTGCGCCTGCAGAACGTGCCGGCTGCGGGCTGAACGATTGGAAGTCTTCGAAAAGCGTAGCGAGCGAAGGCAGGTTGGCTGCCGCCGGAGCACAGCAAGCGCAGTGTATGTAGGAAGACATGAGCATTGCGAGCACCGCCGGCAGCCAAGATGCCGAGCGC
>JALYJV010000217.1 GCA_030775105.1 Pseudomonadota bacterium
TGCTTGTACTGGGCGGCTGCGGCCAGGCGGGCCCCTTGTATCTGCCGGACGCCAAGCCGACATTGACACCGGGAGGCATTGCTGGGCCGACGCCATCGCCAGCAACTGCAACACCCGCGCCCACCGCCACACCTCCAGCACCGTAAGGAACGATTCACTGTGGAAGCATTCGAGTATCGCCAGGGCCAGCTGCATGCCGAAGATGTGGCAGTCGCCGAGATTGCCGAGCGCCACGGCACGCCGTGCTACATCTACTCAAAGGCGGCGCTGACGCAGCGCTATCGCGCGTTCGACGAAGCACTGGCCGACACGGATCACTACGTCTGTTACGCAGTCAAAGCCAACTCCAATCTGGCAGTGCTGCAGGTGTTGGCCAGGCTCGGTGCGGGCTTCGACATTGTTTCCGCCGGCGAGATGTTTCGCGTGCTGCGTGCCGGCGGCGATGCCGCGCGCATCGTGTTCTCCGGTATCGGCAAGACTGCCGACGAAATGCGTGCCGCGCTGAACGCAGGCATCTACTGCTTCAACGTCGAGTCGGCGTATGAATTGACCCAGCTTGACGCTGTCGCGCGTGAGATCGGTAAGGTCGCGCGCATCGCGTTCCGTGTGAATCCGGACGTCGACGCGCAGACCCATCCGTACATCTCGACCGGCCTCAAGCAGAACAAGTTCGGTGTCGACATCGCGACCGCAGAACATCTCTATGCCGAAGCGGCGCAACTCAAGGGTATCGAGGTGATTGGTGTTGCCAGCCACATCGGCTCGCAGCTGCTGCAGATTTCGCCGTTTCTCGACGCACTTGATCGCGTGCTTGGCCTGATCGATCGGCTTGCTGCGCGCGGCATCAAGCTGCGGCATATCGACGTTGGCGGTGGTCTGGGCGTGCGCTACAAGGACGAAACGCCACTGGAGCCCAAGGACTGGGCAGCGGCGATCAAGCCGAAGATCGCCGGCCGCGGTCTGCGCATCCTGACCGAGCC
The DNA here is from genome assembly GCA_030775105.1 of Pseudomonadota bacterium. Classification (GTDB taxonomy): domain Bacteria; phylum Pseudomonadota; class Gammaproteobacteria; order Nevskiales; family Nevskiaceae; genus Solimonas. Next base: position 981 of record JALYJV010000217.1, read on the forward strand.
GGGCCGCGCAATTGCCGGAAACTCGGGTGTGCTCGTCACGCGCGTGCTCGGGCTCAAGCCCGGCGAAGAGAGATCCTTTGCAATCGTCGATGCGGCGATGAACGATCTGCTTCGGCCCACCTTGTATCAGGCGTGGATGAACATCGTACCGGTGAATGCCAGCAGCACCGCGCCGACTAAGATCTACGACGTCGTCGGTCCGGTCTGCGAATCCGGTGACTGGCTCGGCCGCGATCGTGAACTTGCGATCAGCTCGGGGGACCTGCTCGCTGTGCGTACTGCGGGCGCCTACGGCTTCACGATGTCGTCCAACTACAATACGCGACCGCGCGCTGCCGAAGTCATGGTCGATGGTGCGCAGGCGCACCTGGTGCGCGAGCGCGAGACGCTCGAGGATCTCGTGCGCGGCGAGCAGTTACTGCCATGAGCACGCCGGAACCGTCCAGCAAGCCGCTGATTCTCATCGACGGCTCGAACTGGCTGTTCCGCGCCTATCACGCATTGCCGCCGCTGAACAATCTGCGCGGCGAGCCGACTGGCGCCGTGTTCGGCATGGCCAACATGCTGCGCAAGCTGATGAAGGACTTCACGCCGGAGCGCATCTGCGTCGTCTTCGATCCGAGCGGCAAGACTTTTCGTGACGAGATCTATGCCGAGTACAAGGCCAACCGCAGTGAAACGCCGGAAGATCTGTCGGCGCAGTATCCGGCGATCCTCGAACTGATCGAGGCAATGGGCCTGCCACTGGTCACCGTCAACGGTTTCGAAGCGGACGACGTGATCGGGACGTATGCGCGCAGCGCCGCTGCACGCGGTGAGCTGGTGCTGATCGTGACCGGCGACAAGGACATGGCGCAGCTCGTCGAGCCGCGTGTGCATCTGCTCGACACGATGAAGAACCGCCGCATGGATCCAGCCGGCGTCGTCGAGAAATTCGGCGTCAGGCCTGATCAGATCATCGACTATCTCGCGCTAATGGGCGATACGGTCGACAACGTCCCCGGTGTGCCCAGCGTCGGCCCGAAGACTGCGGCGAAATGGCTCGTCGAATTCGGCTCCCTCGACGCGATCATCGCGCAGGCCGACAGCATCAAGGGCAAGGTCGGCGAGAAGCTGCGCGAGCATCTTCATCAGTTGCCGATGGCACGCGAACTGACCACGATCCGCTGCGATGCGCCGTTGCCGCTGACGCTGGACGAACT
>JALYJV010000218.1 GCA_030775105.1 Pseudomonadota bacterium
GTCGGATTCTGTGCAGGTCACCGTGACAGACGCCCTCATCAGGTCGGTCGATCACGTCAAGCCGGCTGGCATTCCGCGCAGTGCCAGCAACACGTACACCGTTGCTGTCGGCGGCTCGTCCAACTTCGAGATCTATGGCCGTTTTTCCGACAACCAGGTGCGCCAGCTGACCGGTAGCAACTATGTTGTTGCTTGGACCAGCAGCGATCCGGCGGTTGCCAACAATCCGGCGGGTGATGAGGTGTTTGATGGCGTGTCCATCGGCAGCGCCAATATCACTGGCGAAGTCACGAGCCCGGCGGGCGCAAATCCTGATTCAGCGACGGCCGCTGTCAACGTGCGCCAGCTCAGCGAGCTGTGCCTCACCGAATTCCTTGCTCCCGAAGCCGCTGCACGCCCAGGTCCGGCCTCGGCCCTGTGCCTTGGCTGCTCGGCGGATGCCACCGAGAACATGATTGATGGCGACGAGGAAACCGCCGCTGCGCTGAGCATTCCGTTGGGCTTGCTGCTGCAGTCCAGCGTCTCGGCCGAAGTCTTCGATACCACCGCCGTGCGTCTGATCGTCGGCCAGCAGGTTGGTTTTGTGGTCAGCAAGCCGATGGATCTGCTCGCTGCATCGCTGCTGCAGGATGTCAGGGTTACCACCTTGAACTGCACTGCCGGTGATCCGGTTGAATGCGCCGATGTTGAATCCTTCTCCGGCGTCGGTTCGCCGACCCCGCTGTACGTGTCGCTGCTTGGCCTGATCGGCGGCGAACCGGCGGCGCTGGTGCAGACGCCGGCGCTGACGGCTAATGCCAATGGCATGCGCATCACCTTCGACGGTGGTTTGCTGTCGGCTCTGGCTGTACTGAACGTCAATGCGGCGTGCTCGGAGACGGCACCGGCGGCGGTCGAGTAAGCACGGAGTCACGCAGTACAAAAAAGGGTGCCTCGGCACCCTTTTTTTGTTGCCCGCTGCCGCTTCAGTAGCCCAGTTGGCGCGCGGCGAGGTCTTTCATGATTTCCTGTGAACCGCCGCCAATGGTCAATACCTTCGTTTCGCGGTAAATACGCTCGATCTTGGAGCCTTGCAGATACCCGGCGCCGCCGAGGATCTGCATCGCCTCGTTGGCAATCCATTCCAGGCTGGTCGTCGCGAAGTTCTTCAGCATGCAGACTTCGGCGACCGGCATCTGCTTGCGGTCGATGCGCCAGGCGATGACGTCCAGGTTCGCTTTCATGGCCTCGATGCGCATGCGCATGTCGACCAGCTTGTGGCGGATTACCTGATTGCGGATCAGCGGCTTGCCGAAGGTTTCGCGTTCGCGCGCATAGCTCAGCGATTCGTCGTAGCAGACCTGTGCGAGTGCCCAGGCTTGGGCGGCGAGCATCAGGCGCTCCTGGTTGAAGTTCAGCATGATCGCCATGAAGCCGGCGTTCTCCGGGCCGATGCGATTGGCCACCGGCACGCGGCAGTCATCGAAGTACAGCGTCGCCGTATCCGAGCAACGCCAGCCCATTTTCTCCAGTGGCGAACGCGTGAAGCCCGGCGTACCGGCCTCGATGACCAGCAGCGAGACACCACCCATGCCGGGGCCGCCGGTGCGCACCGCGGTGGTGATGAAGTCGGCGCGCATGCCTGAGGTAATGAAGGTCTTCGAGCCGTTGACGATGTAGTGATCGCCACCACGCTCGGCACGGGTTGCTAGATTGGCGACATCGGAGCCGCCACGCGGTTCGGTGATCGCCAGCGCCGCAATCTTGTCTCCCTTGAGTACCGGCTCAACGAAGCGCTGTTTCTGTTCGTGGTTGCCGACGTGCGCAATCGGCGGCGTGCCGATGCCGTGCGACATCAGGCTGGCGATGACGCCGCCGCTGCCGGCGCGGGCGAGTTCTTCGGTCAGGATGATGCCGAACATCGAATCCGCGACTTCGATGCCGCCATAGGCTTCGGGAAAGCCGATCTGCAGCAGGCCGGCGTCCGCCGCTTTGCGATGCAGCTCGCGTGGCAGTTCGCGTGCGGCTTCCCAGCGTTCGACGTTGGGTGTGATCTCTTCTGCGACGAAGCGGCGCGCCTGTTGGCGGAATGCCTCGTGGTCTGCAGTGTAGAAGAGCTGCTCTGTGGTCATAGTGATTACCGTCTATCGGCGCGTTGGACCTAGACGCATACAGTACGCCGGATCAGTTTCTCGCGGCTACGCTCCGCCGCAAGGTAATACCAGTTACCAAACTTCGATTGGGTCTCAGTGCGCGCCGTTGGCCGCCGTCAGGGTGTTCTGCATCAGCATCGCGACGGTCATCGGCCCAACGCCTCCTGGTACCGGGGTGATGAACGCAGCACGCGCGCGTGCGGTTTCGAACTCACAGTCACCCACCAGCTTGCCGTTGTCGAGACGGTTGATGCCGACGTCGATCACGGTCGCGCCCGGTTTGATCCACGCGCCCTTGACCATCGCCGGCTTGCCGACGGCGACGACGAGAATGTCGGCGCGGGCAACCTCGGCCGGTACATCGGCGGTGAATCGGTGGCAGCAGGTCGCGGTGGCGCCGGCGAGCATCAGTTCCAGCATCATCGGCCGGCCGACATGATTGCTGGCGCCGACAACAACCGCAGTGCGTTGCTTGAAGGTTTCACCGACGGATTTCAGCAACTCGATGACGCCATATGGCGTGCAGGGACGCAGCGTCGGCAAACGCTGGGCCAGGCGACCGAGGTTGTAGGGATGAAAGCCGTCGACATCCTTGTGCGCGGCAATGCGCTCGGTGACCGCAATCGCATTGATATGTGCGGGCAAGGGCAGCTGGACGAGGATGCCGTCGATGCTCGGATCGGCATTCAGGCGGTCGATTTCGGCCAGCAGCTGCGCTTCGCTGACGCTGGCGTCGAAGTGCAGGGGCAGGGAGCGGATGCCAACCTTTTCGCAAGCCAGGCGTTTGTTGCGGACATAGACCTCGGAAGCCGGATCGGCTCCGACCAGTACCGTCGCCAGCGCCGGCGCGCGATGGCCGGCCTGCAGGCGCTCCTGCACGCCGAGACGAACGCGTTCCTGTACGGAGGCAGCAACGGCTTTGCCGTCGATCAGTTGGGCAGTCAAGGTCGCGAGGTCCGGAAGAGGTCGAAAAAGGCGCGGCTATTGTACGGTGCCTGCGATTGGATTCGAGGCCACGTTGGTTTGTGAACTGAAACGCTCTGAGCCATGAATCCTTCCCGTAAACTACGCGGCCTTTGCGCCGTCCAAGTTCCTGAGTCCCGCCGCCTTCCGCCTTGCCTGTGTCCCTTTCCACTCCACCCAGTCTGCAGCTTGCCCAACTCAGCGTGATGCGCGCCGAGCGCACCCTGATTGCCGGGCTGGATCTGAGTCTGGTCGCAGGCGATCTGGTGCATTTGCGCGGACCGAATGGCTGCGGAAAGACCAGCCTGCTGGAAACCATCGCAGGTTTGCGTCAGCCCGCAGCGGGTGTCGTCCAGGGCTTGCCGGAAACCGGCGCAATCCACTGGATCAGTCACCGCAACGCGCTGACGCCCCAGCTCAGCGCGATCGAGAACCTCGAATTCTGGTGTGGCATCAATCAGGTCAGCGCGCAAGCGGTACCTGCCGCGCTCGACCGCATGCAGCTCGCAGCCGGCGCGCGCCGCCGGGTCGTGCGCAGCCTGTCCGCCGGACAGAAGCGACGTGCGTCGCTAGCGCGTCTTTTCCTCGCCGAGCGTCCGCTGTGGCTGCTGGATGAACCGCTGGACGGGCTCGATCGCGATGGCATCGCCCTGTTTGCCGGTGTTCTTGACGAGTATCTCGATCGCGGCGGCATGGTCCTGATGACCAGTCATCAGCCGCTGCCCGCGTTGAAGCGCATGGTGCACGAGCTGGATCTGCAAGCGGTGGGCCGCGCATGAGCGCACTGATTCCAGTGTTGCAACGCGAACTGCTGCTGGCCTCGCGCAGCAAGATCGACTGGCTGATGCCGCCGTTCTTCATGGTGATCGTCGTCACGCTCTTCAGCTTCGGCACCGCGGCGAACGATCCGCGTCTCGCGGCGCTGTCCCCGGCGATCCTCTGGGTGGGCGCGCTGCTCGCCGCGCTGCTGACGCTGGAGCGCATGTTCCGCGGCGATCACGAGGACGGCACCCTGGAGCAACTGTGTCTGGCTCCGTCGCCGCTGTATCAGACCGTGCTGGCGAAGATGCTCGCGCACTGGGTGATGACCGGCCTGCCGCTGGTGCTGCTTGCCGCGCCGCTGGCACTGGCACTGGGGCTGGCCAGCGCAGTGCTGCCGACCTTGCTGATCGGGCTCGCGCTGGGGACGCCGTGCATCAGCGTCATCGGCGGCTTTGTTTCGGCATTGACCGTCGGCATGCAGCGCGCCGGCTTGCTGCTGCCGGTGCTGGTGTTGCCGCTGATCGTGCCGGTCGTGATCTTCGGCGCCGGTGCCGTTCACAGTGCGCAACAGGGCCTGGACGCGAGCGCTCCGCTATACTTTCTGGCGGCCATTCTGGTTCTGTCTCTGACCCTGTTTCCGTGGGTCGGCAGCGCAGCCTTACGCAACGCATTCGACTGATCTGGCGCCGTAATCTTATGTGGACCTGGTTCCATCGTCTGGCTTCGCCCCCGACCTTTTTCAGGCTCGCGGAACGCTATGCGCCGTGGGTCGGCCTGCTGGCCGCCGCCCTGATCGCCTGGGGCTGGATCGGCGGTCTGGTTTTTGCGCCGCCCGACTATCAGCAGAAAGACGCGTTTCGCATCATCTACGTCCACGTACCGGCTGCAGCGCTGTCGCTGTCGCTGTACGTGGCGATGGCGGTCGCGGGTGTCGTCGCGGTGATCTGGCGCATGAAGCTGGCCGAAATCGCGCTGGTCGCGATTGCGCCGGTCGGTGCGAGCATGACGGTTGTTGCCCTGGTCACCGGCATGCTCTGGGGCAAGCCGATGTGGGGCACCTACTGGGTCTGGGACGCACGCCTGACATCTGAGCTGGTGCAACTGTTTCTCTATCTTGGCGTCATAGGTCTGTACCAGTCGTTTGACGATGCGCGCGCCGGTGCCCGCGCCTGCGCGCTGCTGGCGATCGTCGGCGCGATCAATGTGCCGATCGTCAAATACTCGGTGGAGTGGTGGAACTCCCTGCACCAGACCTCGACGATTCTGCAAATGGGCAAACCAACAATGTCGATGGACATGGCCATTCCGCTGTATGCCTCGCTGCTCGGCACCTTGCTGTTCTGTGGTTACGTGATCGTGCGGCGCATGCAGAACGAGGTGCTCTGGCGTGAACGGCGCACCGGCTGGGTGCGGGAGATGCTCAAGTGAGCGCCCTGCTCAGTAGTGATTTCTGGAACATGAGCGGCTATGCCACGTTCGTCTGGGGCAGCTTTGCCTCGGCCGCTGCGGTGCTGTTGTGGAATTTGTGGGCACCGCGCAAGCGGCGGCGGCAGATCATTGAATCGGGTGGGGACGAATGAACAAACGTCAGCAACGCATGGTGGCCATCGCGGGCCTGATCGTCGGTGTCGGCCTGGCCGCTACGTTCGCGTTCACCGCCTTCAACAAGAACATGATGTATTTCTACACGCCGAGCGATCTGACCGCACAAGTGGTGCCGGCGGACGCCAAAGTACGCCTGGGTGGACTGGTGGTTGCCGGTAGTGTGCAGCGCGGCGAAGGCTTGGAGGTGCGCTTTACCGTCGCCGATTGCGAGCATTCGCTGCCGGTCAAGTACAGCGGCATCCTGCCGGACCTGTTCCGCGAGGGGCAGGGCATTGTCGCCAGCGGTCGCATCGACGCTGCCGGTGTGTTCACCGCCGACGAAGTGCTCGCCAAGCACGACGAAAACTACATGCCGCCGGAACTGTCGGAAAAGCTCAAGGGCAAGGACGGCAAGCACAGCTGCGCACCATTCAAGTCGGTCGCCGTGAACTCATGATTCCTGAACTCGGTCACTTCGCCTTGCTCGCGGCCCTGGCGGTCGCGCTGATCCAGTTGGTGGTGCCGATGCTCGGCGTCTGGCGCGCACAGCCGCGCTGGATGGCGGTTGGCGCCTCGGCGGCACAGGCACAGTTCGTTCTCATCCTGCTGGCTTATCTGTGTCTGACCTGGTCTTTCATCGAGAAAGACTGGTCGGTGGCGTACGTCGCAGCCAATGCACACTCGCAGTTGCCCCTGATGTATCGCATCAGCGCAGTATGGGGTGCGCATGAAGGATCGATGCTGCTGTGGATGCTGATGCAGACCGGCTGGGCCGCGGCGGTGTCGGTGTTCAGCCGCAGTCTGCCGCGCGATGTGCGGGCACAGGTGCTTTCCGTGCTCGGCGCGCTGTGCATCGGCTTCCTGCTGTTCATTCTCGCGACGTCCAATCCATTCGACCGCCACTTTCCGGTGCCGCTCGACGGCAAGGACCTCAATCCGCTGCTGCAGGATCCGGGTCTGATCATTCATCCGCCGCTGCTCTACATGGGCTATGTCGGCTTCTCGGTGGCGTTTGCATTTGCAATCACAGCCTTGCTCGGCGGCCGCCTCGACGCCGCCTGGGCGCGCTGGACGCGGCCGTGGACGACCGCGGCATGGCTGTGCCTGACGATGGGAATCACGCTCGGTTCCTGGTGGGCGTACCACGAACTTGGCTGGGGTGGCTGGTGGTTCTGGGATCCGGTCGAGAACGCCTCGTTCATGCCCTGGCTGGTTGGCACGGCGCTGATCCATTCGCTCGCAGTGACGGAGAAGCGTGGTCTGCTCAAGTCGTGGACCGTGTTGCTCGCGATCATTGCGTTCTCGCTGTCGCTGCTCGGCACCTTCCTCGTCCGCTCAGGCATTCTCGTATCGGTGCATGCCTTCGCGACCGATCCCGAGCGCGGCGTCTTCATCCTGACTTTCCTCGGCATCGTGCTTGGTTTCGCGTTTGTGCTCTACGCCTGGCGCGCGCCCAAGTTTGTTGCCGACGGTGAGCTGCAGCTGTTCTCGCG
>JALYJV010000219.1 GCA_030775105.1 Pseudomonadota bacterium
GGCACAACGTGCGGATCAGCCGCTGCGCAAGGATGCCAACTAATGTCGCGTTGACCAGGTAGTTCGGCACGCCGAGCTCGAGCAGGCGCGCGATCGACGACGCTGCGTCGTTGGTGTGCAGCGTCGAGAACACCAGGTGACCGGTCAGCGCCGCCTGCACCGCCATGTCGGCCGTTTCCTTGTCGCGGATCTCGCCCACCATGATGATGTCCGGGTCTTGTCGCATCAACGCGCGCAGTCCATCGGCAAAGCCCAGATCGATGCCGTGCTGGACCTGCATCTGGTTCAGCGCCGGATCGACCATCTCGATCGGGTCTTCGACGGTGCTGACGTTGACCTCATCGGTCGCCAGCTGCTTCAGCGTCGAGTACAGCGTGGTCGTTTTGCCTGAGCCGGTCGGTCCGGTGACGAGCACGATGCCCGAGGGGCGATGAATCCAGCCTTCCCACAGTTTCGCCTCTTCGTTCGCGAAACCCAGTTCCGCGTAGCTGCGTACGACGACTTCTGGATCGAAGATGCGCATCACCAGCTTTTCGCCGAACGCGGTCGGTAGCGTCGACAAGCGAATCTCGACTTCGCGCCCGGCGTTCTGTCCGGTGGTGACCTTGGTCTTGATGCGCCCATCCTGCGGGCGGCGCTTCTCCACGACGTCCATGCGGCCGAGCAGCTTGATGCGGCTCGTCATCGCGCCCATTACGCCGGCAGGCACCTGGTACACCTGATGCAACACGCCATCGATGCGGAACCTTGCTACGCCGAATTCGCGCCGCGGCTCGAGATGAATATCGCTCGCGCGCTGGTCGAAGGCATACTGCAACAGCCAGTCGACGATGTGGATGACGTGCGCGTCGTTGGCTTCGACCTTGCCGCCCAGCTCCACCAGTTGTTCGAAGCTTGAGACCAGTGCGGTGCTGCCGGTCTTCGCCGCGCCTCGCACCTGTTGCGCGAGCTTGAAAAACTCGGTGGTGTAACGCGCAACGTCGAGCGGATTGGCGACCACGCGCAGCACGCTCTTCTTCGTGATCTGCTCGATCTCGCGATCCCAGCCGGTCAAAAAAGGTTCGCTGGTGGCGATCGTGACCTCGGTCGGCGTCATCGCCACCGGCAGGATCGAATACGTCGTCGCGTAAGACGACGACATCACGTCGACCACGCGTGTGAAGTCGACTTTCAGCGGATCGATGTGAAAGTACGGCAGCGCCGCCTTCTCGGCAATCCAGCGCGTCAGCATTTCGAGATCGAGCAGCTGCCGGTCGGCCTGCGGCGAGCGATAGTTCATCTCGGCCAGCACCACCAGCGGATGCCCCGAACGCTCGCGACCGCCGGTGATCTTGAAACGCTCGGCGTCGGCAGCAGACAGCAGCCCATCGACTACCAGTTGCTTGATGACGAATCCACTGCTCACCCGTCCGGGCGGCGCCTGAACCGCCTGCGCGCGCGCACTCTGCTGGCGCGGTGAGGTTGTATTTTTCAGAACCGTTGCGCCATCTTTCGGCATCGCGCTCATGCGGGCTGCGAGGCCTCGTAGCGCTTGGCCATCGACTTCGCTCGATCGGGCGCGTTCTCGAAATCGGCAACAACCGCGTCGACCGCGCGCTTGGTCAGCGGAACACTCTCGAGTGGCTCGATGTACTTGCGCGCCAAATAGGACTTCAACATGTCGGCCGACATGACGTGCGCCTTTTGATCGTGCTCGCTGGCAAACAGGAACAGTGTTCGCAGCGGGCTCATCCAGCGCAGCTTGGCGCGCGAGAACTCCATTCCGTTCCATAGCTTGAACCAGTTGCCGCGTTGCCAGCGGCCAATCTCTTCCTGCACGCGCGCGTCTTCGACCGGATCGAGGCGCCCAATGTCGGTCACCGGGTCGGGCATGTAAATGTCGGCCTTGTGCTCAGCAGCGGCGCGCATGATGACGTTGGTCGGCACCTTGATGCCGCCAGGCACCGTCGTGACCGGGAACACGCCCGACAGTTGCATGCCGTCGATCTTGGCGCGCAGCTCGGACGCAAGCAGGCTCGACTTGATGTACGTAGCCTGATCGACCGGCTTGACCGCCATCGCGTGCGATTCCATCAGCTGCGTAAAAAACAATTCGCGGTCGCGCTCGGGCACGTTGATCAGGCCGAAACCGTCGCGCAGCACGCGCACCATGCCCGGAATCAGCTTGACGAGTTTGCCGCGATCTTCGGTGCTCGCCTTAGGCTGCACCGACCACACCAACTCGTGAATGACATCGCGAAACGCTTTTGCAAACCCCGGCGTCTTTTCCTGCCGCACCGTCGCGGCGACCAGCACCTTGACCCACGCACCGAGCAAAAACTCCTTGATGTACGGCTCGAGGT
>JALYJV010000220.1 GCA_030775105.1 Pseudomonadota bacterium
TTCTCGCTCGACTCGGTGATCACGGCGGTCGGCATGGTCGATGACCTGGGCGTGATGTACGCCGCCGTGACCATCGCCATGGCGGTGATGATGCTGGCGAGCAAGCCGCTGACCAACTTCGTCAACCGCCATCCGACCGTCATCGTACTGTGCCTGGGCTTCCTGCTGATGATCGGCTTCAGCCTGATCGCCGAGGGCCTGGGCTTCAAGATTCCGAAGGGTTACCTCTATGCGGCGATCGTGTTCTCGATCCTGATCGAGTCGTTCAACCAGGTCACCCGGTTCAAGCGCGAGAAGAACGTGAACACGCTGCCTTTCCGGCAGCGCACTGCCGAGGCACTGACGCGGCTGCTCGGCGCGCGCAACGAGAGCGCGGGCGCGGCGGGTGCGGATGAGTCCGGACCGACGGCAGCGGACGAACGCCTGCAGACGGCCGAGCACGACATGATCCACAGCGTGCTATCGCTGGCCGGTCGTTTGGTGTCCAGCGTGATGACCGTGCGTACCGACATCGAATGGATCGATACTCGCCGCGGCATGGCGCACGCGACCGAACGGCTGATGCGCTCGCCACATACCCGGCAACTGGTGTGCGACGGGGATCTCGACGACCTGCAGGGCGTGGTGCAGAGCCGCGACCTGCTGGCGGGTATGCTGGCGGGCAAGCCGCTGGCGCTGGCGGATTACCTGCGCGAGCCGCTGATCCTGCCCGAGGGGACGACCGCGCTGCGTGCGCTGGAGCTCCTCCGCGAGCATCCGATCCCGCTTGCCATCGTGGTGGACGAGTATGGCGGCGTGAATGGCCTGGTGACCGCCAATGACCTGCTCGCCGCGATCGCCGGTGACCTCGCCGATACGCGGGATGCCGATTACGGCGCGACCCAACTCGAGGACGGCAGCTGGAACATCGATGCCTCCATGTCGATGGACGAGGTGGAACGTGCGACCGGCATCTCGCTGCCGCGCGACTCTAGCTACATCACCCTGTCCGGCCTTTTCCTGCATGCGCTGGGACGACTGCCGATGGAGCGCGACAGCATCGACGTCTCTGGCTGGCGGATCGAGGTCGCCTGTCTGGAGCGCCGGCGCGTCGGCCGGGCTGTGTTGCGCAGTGTTCCGACGGAAATCTAGGGCGCTTGCAGTCCCACGCTCTTCGCGCTCGGATAGGTGGGGTTGATTGCACGAGAATGCGTGCGCCGGCCACGCCGGGGTGCGGGCTTTAATCCTGAGCCCGCACCCGATCTAGGCGCTTATAGCCTTGCTGACAAGCGGAAGGCGCTGACGGGCCTCGCAACTCAGGCGGACTGGAGCAGCTGGTCGATGGCTAGGTTGCAGCTGAGAGCATGGCCATAAGCAAAAGGTAGCGTCCGGCCTTCGCTGCGATCACCAGGGGTAGGAAAATCGACAACGGTGTTCGCATGAGGCCGGCGGCAAGGGTCAGTGCGTCACCGATCACAGGAACCCAGGAAAGAAGGAGCGACCACTTACCCCATTTCGCGTACCAGCGTCTGCCGTTTTCGACGGACGCCGCGCTGAAGGGAAACCAACGACGCTTTCCGAAAATCTCGATGAACCTTCCCATCAGCCAGTTCACCGTCGAACCAAGGCTGTTACCCGTCGTTGCAGCGAGAAATAACCACAACGGATCGTAACGTTCGCTGACGAGCATTGCGGCCATCACGACCTCGGACTGGCCCGGAAGGAGCGTGGCTGATGCGAACGCCGTAATGAGTATTCCAGCATAGGGCGTGAGTGACGAAAGCATCAAATGCGGAATCCGCCAATAGTAGTGATGTCAATGTATCAGCTTGACTGGATTTCCCCGTTGCACCAATCAGCGGTGAATGGCCGCTTTCGTGTGGCAATTTCCTCTCCCTGGTCGGCTGCTCTGGGCTGAAAGTCGCCCTTCCCTACCCACGATAACGGCATGGTGTCGGGACTACCCTTCCCGATCTTGTCAGCCGCTTTCATCCAAAGACGGATTGTTGCGACGCTCTCCGAATCTCCGATGGCGGGTTGCCGAACCAGCGTCGGCACGATCGCGTGAACGCAGACTGTTCGGGGAACCCGAGCAGCCCAGAGATCTGCCCAATTGAAACATTTGTTTCTCGCAGGAATTGCAGCGCCAGTTCCTTGCGCAGAGATTCTTTGATGGCCTCGAATCCGGTGCCCTCCGCCTGGAGCCGGCGGTGCAGGGTCCGCGGGTGAATGGCGAGCATGGCCGCGATACCTTCCATGGTCGCCTGCGGTGTATCGAGCATGCGCCGCATGGCGAGCCGTACACGTGTACTGATGGTGTCGCCAGGCTCGCGGAAGTGCCTGGACAGGTAGTCCTCCGTAATTCGCCGTAGTGCGGGATTCGCTCCTCGCAATTCGCCTTGCAGGGAGGCCGCGTCCAGATGCAAGGCGGCGCGCTCCTGGTTGGCGATGACCGGGACACCGAAGAATCGACGATAGCGGCTCAGTGGGGCAACCGGGGTGTGCGGGAGCGTGACGAGCTTCAAATCGTAGCGCGCGCCCAGCAGCGCCTTTGCGAACCGATGCGCCATGCCGATAGACAGGTCGATGTTTTGCCGCTGCGGGGGATGCCCGGCAAGCCGGATCTCGAAGCCCAATTCGGCCGCTCCGTCAACCAGAGAGCTATGCGGATTCATCGCCAACTCCAACCCCGGACTGTGCACGAACATGTATTGCGAAGCGACCTGGAAAGCGTCGATGGCTGTTGCCGCATTCTGGATGACGACTCCAAGCGCTCCGAGGATGTCGATGTCCTGCTGCTCGGCAATCCGCAGCCCAAGATCTCCACAACCGGTTTCCGCACTGCTGGCTTCAAGCAGGTGCGTCACGGCTAGCAGGTCGAGAAGCGCATCATCGTCGGCTAGTGCTTTCGCTGCGATGCGATAGCGCCGCAGCAACGGCGCGGGGTTGGCGCCGAGCGCTCGCATGACGGCCGGAAATGCCTTAATACCACTGGCGCGCAGGACGAGGGTCATTGTCCGCTAGTGTCAAATCGTCGTCTGGTCGTGTCAAGGACGGCCAGTACCCGAGCCAGAAACTACGGCCATCACGGTCAGGTGTTTCCGGAGGGTTGGTTTCGTGAGCATTCAGGCATTCAAGGTCATCATCATCGGTAGCGGCTTCAGCGGGCAATGCGCAGCGATACGCTTGCTGGAACAGGGCATCACGGATTTCCACATCCTGGAGCGGAACAGCTTCATGGGCGGCACCTGGTGCCAGCACAGCTATCCGGGCGCGGCAGTAGATGTGCAATCGCCCCTGTACTCGCTTTCCTCTGAACCCTACCGCTGGTCACAGATGTACGCGGAGCAGGCGGAACTGCAGCGCTACACCAACCAGATCATCGACAAGCATGGCTTGCGAGAGAAGACCAGACTCAACGCCAATGTGAAGCTCGTGCGCTGGGACGAAACTCGCCAGCACTGGATCATCGAAACCGAAAGCGCCGGCAGCTTCACGGCGCAGATATTGGTCAACGCCTCCGGCCTCCTTTCGACCGCGGTCATCCCGAACTTACCGGGCCGGGACAACTTCAAGGGCAAGACCTTCCACACCAGCCGCTGGGATCACAACTACGACTACCGCGACAAGCGCGTCGCGATTATCGGCAGTGGTGCGAGCGCGGCCCAGATCATCCCGGCCATTGCCGACAAGGTTGGCAACCTACACGTGTTCCAACGCACACCGCACTGGGTCCTACCGCGTCCCGATCGGACGTTCAGCAAGACGGAGCGCTTCCTGCTCGGGTACAAGCCCGCCTATAAGGCGCTGCGCTGGTCAATCTACTGGGCATTGGAAACCCGCGTGCTTGGCTTCAAGTACTCCAAGCGTCTGCTCAATGTCGTTGCCCAGCGCAAGGCAGAGCGTCATCTGGCGCAACAGATCTCTGATCCGGCGCTGCGCGCCAAGCTGACGCCGGATTTCCCCATCGGCTGCAAGCGCATCATCCTGTCGAATACCCTGTATCCGGCGCTGACGCGCGCAAACGTCATGGTGCACGACAAGCACGACGGGATTGCCGCGATCAACGAGAAGGGTGTTCTGACTCAGAGTGGGCAGCAGGTCGATGTCGATC
>JALYJV010000221.1 GCA_030775105.1 Pseudomonadota bacterium
CCGGTGTCGATCGTCATCTCGCGACTGATGTTGATGATCGGGAAGCGGCTTTCCGCGTCTTCGGCTTCCGACAGCAGCAGGTTGCCGAGACCGACGCAGGACGAACCCCAGCCGTCGAAATCCTTGACCGCCGACGAATCCATAGCGCGCGCATCGACGCCCTGGTCCATCCACATCTGGCCGTTCCTGTCGAAGCCGATCACCGCGTTCGGCATGCCGATCTTGTAGACCTGCGGTGTCGAGCGCTCCGGCACCGCGTGCGCCATCGCGACACAGATCGCCTCGATGATCTCGACCGCAGGATGGAAGGAGCCGAGCGCCGCCGGCTTGTTGATGCCCGGATGGACGATGGTGTTTTCGGGAAGGATCAGCTCCACCGCATGGAACAGGCCTTCGTTCTTGATGATGCCGGGATCGATCATCGACGCGATCTGCACCATCGCGTAGCCGCGGCTGTTGGCGAAGGTGTTCCAGACGCCGACCAGGTGCTGACGGTCGTCAGAGCCGGTCAGGTCGACGGTCAAGTGATCGCCCTTGACCGTGCAGTTGACGTGAACCTTGACGTCCTTGGTGCCGAGCGTGTCGTGGTCGATCAGCACATCCGCTTCATAGGAGCCGTCCGGCCACTTCGCGATCTCCTCGCGGAAGCGCTTCTCGGTGTGATCGATGTTGTAGTTCACCGCCGCCTTGACCACATCCGCGCCCCACTTGCGGATCACGTCCTCGAGCAGCTTCACGCAGTGCTGCACGGCGCCGATCATCGCGGCGAGATCGCCGGCAAACGAGGGAAAGCGGTTGTTGCGTTCGAGCAGCTTGATGACGTCGGCGCGCTTCTTGCCACGGTGAACCAGCTTCAGGCACGGAATCGCAAGGCCTTCGGTGAAGATGTCGGTGGCGTCGAGCGTGAAGCCACCCGGCGTCTTGCCGCCGGTGTCGCCCTGGTGCGCCTGCAGGGCCTGGATCAGGATCAGCTTGCCGTCGGCGTCGAACACCGGCGCATAGACGTTGTAGTCCGGCAGGTGGCCGCCGCCGTAGTCCGGATCATTGCCGACGAAGACATCGCCCGGACCCCAGTCGTAGTCGTCGAAGAACTGCAGGCCGTAGCGCACCGCGAGCTGCGAGATGAACACCAGGTGTGGCGTACCGATGGAGACGCCGGCGAGGCGGCCATGCGCATCGATGATGCTGCCGTTGCGCTCATTCGACTGATTGATGATCGGTGACGATGCCGCGCGGCCCAGGTGGGTCGCCGCCTCGAAGCACACCGTCTCGAAGGCGCCGCGGATGATGCTCGCGGTCACCGGATCGACCGTGGCCGAGGTGGGTAGCGGCGCGCGCTTGGCGGCGAGCTTCCTGTTCAGTTCGAAAGACATGCGGACCACTCCTCGCGAATAAGCCGGGCGCAGGCGCGCGTTGCCCGCTCCGTCGACGAGGATCAGCTTCCCGCAGGGGTTGTTTTCAGTCTCGGCAAAAGCTGCAAAGGTTTAGACAATCGCTGAGCAGGCGCCAAGTAGCCCGGTATTGCCGCAGGCAAAGCCGGGAAGCTGCCGTTGCGAACCGACCGTCCCGGCTCCGCTATGCGGAACCGGGCTACGGCTAGAAGCCCACCCAGCGCAGCACTTCGCACTCGTCCGCTTCATGAAACCCCGGCACCCTGATCAGCGCATTGGCCTTGGCCAGATTGCCGAGCATGTGCGAAGCCTGGCCGCCGAGGGACTGCACCTGCAGCTGGCCTGCGGCATCGGTACTGATCCGCGCGCGCATCCAGAAGGTCTTGTCTGGCAAGCGCTTGAGATTCTGTGGTGCCGCCACCGTCTGCCAGCGTGCGGCAGGATCGAGACCGCACATCGCATCGAGCGCGCTGCGCACGTAGACGTGCAGATTGACCATCACCGAGGCCGGATTGCCGGGCAGGCCGAACAGCAGGCTGTGCCGGCGGCGCGCGACGAACAGCGGCATGCCCGGCTTCTGTGCGACCTTCCACAGCACGCGCTCGGCACCGACCGCCTCACTGACCGCCGGCACGAAATCGAAATCGCCGACCGAGACACCGCCGGTGCTCAGCACCAGATCCGCATCATTGAGCGCACGATCGATTGCATCGCGCACGGCCGGTTCCTGATCGGCTACGTACTCGATGCGCAGCGGCGGGCATTGCCAGTTCTGCAGATGAGCGCTCAGCAACGGGCCGTTGGCGTCGGGAATCTGCCCCGGCCGCTGGGTACTGCCCGGCGCAACGACTTCATCGCCGGTGATCAGCACGACGATGCGCGGCTGGCGCGCGACGCTGACGCTCTGCACACCTGCCATCGCCAGCGCGCCGATCAGGCCCGGGGTCAGCAGGCTGCCGCGATCGGCGAGAAAAGCGCCGGCGTGGATCTCTTCGCCGGCGTAACGGACGTCAGTGCCCTTGGCGACCGCTTCGAGGATGACGACGCTGTCGCTGTACGGGCGCTGCGTCAACTCCTGGCGGACGACCGTGTCCGCACCGACCGGCATCATGCCGCCGGTGAAAATGCGCGCGGCGGTATCAGCAGGCAGGACCAGCACCGACTCCTGCGGGGCGGCAGCGATCTGCTGTTGGACCAGCGACAGTGCCAGCGGCGCCGAGGTGATGTCTTCGTGGCGCAGCGCATAGCCGTCGACCGCACTCTGCGTGAACGGCGGCAGTTCGCAGACGCTGTGCACCGGCGCCGCGAGCACGCGATGCAGGGCTCGCGACAGGGGCAGCACTTCGGCCTGCAGCGGCGTCGCGGCGGCGATGACCTGCGCAAGGGATTCGCTGACTTCAATCATGCGGCTTTCCTGATGGCGCAGTAGCCCGGGTGAAACCCGGGAACTGGCACGGGCAACCCACCCCGGATTCCATCCGGGCTACGTCGCTGTGCCGCTCGCGCTTACTCATAGCCGCCGGCATGTGGTCGTGTGATACGCACCACGTCGATCAGATGCACCAGCCCGGGCAACACTGCGGCGAGCGTCTCTTCCGCGCCTTTGCGACTGCCGGGGAAAGTCATAACGACGCTGTTGCCGGCCAGCCCGGCGATGCCGCGCGACAGCATGGAGTACGGCGTCCTGGCCTGACCAAAGGCGCGTGCCGCTTCCATCAATCCCGGCATGTCGGAAGTCAGCAAGGGCTTGATGGTCTCGACCGTGAGATCACGCGGACCAACACCGGTGCCGCCGACCGTGACGACCAGTTCGATGCGCTCACACAGCCAATGCCGCGCGCGCGCGTCCAGTTGCGCCGGATCGTCCGGCAGCACTTCATAGCTTACGATCTCGAAGCCCGCATCACGCAGGCCGTCGGCCACGGAGCGGCCGGCCGTATCCGGCTTGCGGCCGGCGGCGACGGTATCCGACAGCACGATCACCGCGGCTCGCGCGCCGGCCAGTTGGCGCCCGAACTGCGACTTGCCGCCCTTCTTCTCGTTCAGCTGTATATCGCCGATGCGCAGCTCGGTCGATGCGACATGCGGCTTCATCATGTCGTAAACAGTCAGCGCCGCAGCGCTCACCGCGGTGAGCGCCTCCATCTCGACACCGGTCGCCGCAATCGTGCGCACGCGGGCCTCGATGCGCAGCGCGGTTTCCTCGAACTCGAAAGCAAGCTCCGCATCGAGAATCGGAATCGGGTGGCAGTGCGGCAGGATGTCCGACGTGCGCTTGACCGCCATCAGACCGGCGATGCGCGCGCATTCGAGCACGTCGCCCTTGGCGACATTGCGCTCGCGGATCATCGCGACGCCGGCGGCAGACAGTGAAATTCGCCCAGCCGCGGTGGCGGAGCGCAGCGTCGTCGGCTTGAGGGTGATGTCGCGCATGGGGCTAATGCTTGTGATCGTGCGGGTGATGATGGGAATGCGCGTGGCCGTGGGATTCAATGTGCTCGTCAGGGCGGGCATCCCCGATGCAGCAGCCAGTGACAAACTCACTGGTGCCGTCGGCGTAGAACTCCTCCTTCCAGATCGGCACCGTGTGCTTGGTCGCATCGACGGCGGCGCGCAATGCCGCAAAGGCCTCGGCACGATGTGGCGCGCGAACCACGACCACGATCGCGACGTCGCCGACCTGCAGCGAGCCGATGCGATGGACAACGCGGCAATACGGCACGCCGAACTCAGCGCAGATGCGCGCCTCGATGTCACTGATCATGCGTTCTGCGACCGGCACGTGCGCCGTATACGTCAGCGACACGACCGGCCGCAGCTCGTGATGGTTGCGTACGGTGCCAGCAAACACCGCCAGCGCACCGCAGTCCGGACGCGCGCTATCGGCAATCAGCGCGTCCATCGACAACGGGTTTTCCTGGATATGGGTATTCATGAATCAAAAAATCCGACGTAGGGCGGGACGCGTGCGGCTAAAGCACGCGTTGGCACCACCGGTTTCGCGAAAGGCGGGATACGCTGCGCTTTCCCGCCCTACGGCACTTTCGCGGACATGACGGACGAACCGATAGCTCACGCTCTAGCCCCCCGCCACCGGCGGCAGCAGTGCGATCTCGTCGCCGTCCTGCAGCTGCGTCTCGCGCAGGATGATCTGGTCGCCGCGCGCGCAGGCGCAGCGCGGCAAGCTCGGCGCAAGCGCCTGATAGCGCTCGCCCAGCCGGTCGAGAGCATCGGCGACCGTCGCCGCGTCGTTCAACTCCAGAGACAGCAGGCTGGCACCGGCAAGGCGTTGCGTGATGCCGAAACATTGAACAGCGATACGCACGGGCGACTCAGCCTCCAAGGTGATGCATGGTGATCGGCCGTTCGACGTAGCCCGGACTGGCGACATAGCCGGCTTCCTTGTTCCAGACCCGCTGGCGGATCAGCTCAACCAAAGCAGTCGGAACGTCATTGTCGCGCAGCGCCGGACGCAGGTCATGGCCCTTGGCCGAAAACAGGCAGGTGTAGAGCGCACCGCGCGCGTCGACACGCAGGCGGTCACAGCTCGCGCAGAACGGCTTGCTGATCGTCGAGATCACGCCGATGCGATAGCCGTCCGAGAGCTGGTAATAGCTGGCAGGATCGCGGTCGCGCGGCACCGCAGTAAGCGCGCCCAGCGGCTTCAGGTGTTCGAGAATTTCCGCTTCAGTGACGACGCGTTGCTTGCTCCAGTCGCCCCGCCCATCCAGCGGCATGAATTCTATGTAGCGCAGCGGCAGGCCGGCTTGGTGCGCCCAGCGCGCGAGCGGCAGCACCTGGTCTTCGTTGTAGTCGCGGACGACGACGCAGTTGAGCTTGACCGGCAGTCCGGCCGTCTGTGCAGCGGCGATGCCGCGCAGCACGGCATGGACGTCGCCGCGGGTCAGGCGCGTGAAGGTGTCCGGATCAATCGCATCGAGGCTGATGTTGAGATCGTCGAGGCCGGCGGCCTTGAGCTCGGCGGCATAGCGCGGCAGCAGGCCACCGTTGCTGGTCATCGCAATGCGCTGCAGGCCGTCCGCGCGCAGTGCGCCGAGTTCGCGGACGATCTCGACGACATCGCTGCGCAGCAGCGGTTCACCGCCGGTCAGGCGCAGTTCGGTGATGCCGAGATCGCGTACGAACACGCGCGCCAGTTCGACGATCTCGGTGCGCGGCATCAGCTCGCTGCGCGGCAGCCAGGTCGGCCGGTCCGGCATGCAGTACAGGCAGCGCAGATTGCAGCGGTCGGTCAGCGACAGGCGCAGCTTGCGCTTGGTGCGGCCACGCGCATCGCTCAGCGTCGCCGCAACGCCGGCATCAGCATCGGCCATCAGTGGGGTACTGCTCATCGGTGCTTTGCTCCGCCGCAGCCATCGCTGCGGCGAGTTCGGATTCTGGGGGACCTCGCCCGGCCCATCCGGCTATTCTCGCCCGTTGCGGGAGAGTCTGCAGCGTCATGGACAGGGTCTGCGCACCTCCAGGCAAGCCAGCGTGCGGGCGCAGACCGTCCATACCGCGACATTGCGGGCCGGTCGCCCGGCAGCAACGGTCAATCCTGCAATTTCCAGGTAAAACGCACGGTCGCAGTCGCTGCCTGCGCGACGCCGCCCACGGTCGCCGGGCTGAAGCGGCATCTCTCGACCGCGCGTTGCGTCACCGCATCCAGCCGGCTGTGCCCGCTGCTCTGGGCCACCCGGCTGCGCAGCACCTTGCCTGCCGCGTCAAGATCGACATCGACGCCGACCACGCCCTGCTCGCGGCGCTTGACCGAGATGTCCGGGTAGTCTGGACGGCGGCAGCTGCTCCAGTCGATCGCCGGCTCGACGCGGACGACGACCTTGGCTGGCACTGCGGTCGGCGCTGTCGTTGCGGTAGGCCGCCGCGTCTGTTTGGCTGCCGCAGCGGCCGACGCGGCCAGGGCCTGCTGGCGTTCTAGCTCAGCGGCGCGCTGGGTGCGCTCCGCTTCCTGGCGCTGACGCTCGCGTTGTGCGGCTTCCTCCGCGGCTCGCCGCTGCGCCTGCTCGATCTCCTTGAAGTCGCCCTCAAGCTGCTGGTTCCAGCCTGCCAGTGCTGCCTTTTCCTCGTCCGCGATCTTCGATCCGTAGCGACCCGGTGTCTGTGTCGGTGCCGAAACCACTGGATTCTCGTCAACCTTGCGATCGGTGTCGGGCAGCCACAAGGCGCCGCCGACAATTACACAGACCACAATCAGACCCAAGGCAATCGAGTATTCCGCCGAACGCCCAAGCGTAGCCGTCAGCCGCTTCAGCCCGGATTCCGGCTTGTCCTGTTCCGCCATCGTGCCGCTCCCCCGTCAACATCCCCGCGACATCATGCCCGAATCGGCCGATCGATCGCGATCGACCGCATGACAGGCCCCCGGGGAATGCTACACCCAGCGCAGGGCGTGTTTGACCTTCTTGAGCAATCCCAGGCGATCCGCGGATATCGTTGTCGACATTTCCTGCGGCGGCGGGCGCGCGGCGGCCTGGGCGGGCTGCTGACGCAGGGCCTCGTAGCGCCGGCTGGCAATGTTGATCGTGCCGCGCAGCACGCTCTCGGAAACCGGCTTGAGCAGCAGACGGTAGATCTGCCCCTGGTTGATCAGGGTGATGCTGTGCCCGGCATCGGCATGCGAGGTCAGGACGACCACGACCAGCGCGGGGTGGTGCTGGCGCAGGGCGCCGAGCAGCTGGGTCAGCACCTCGCCACCGACGACCAGCTCGGTGACGATGACGCCGATCTGGTGCTTCTCGAGCAGCTCGAGACCCTGCTCGACCGTACTGGCCTCGTGCACCGGCCGGTCGGCTTCAAGCGTGGCCTTCAGCAGCTCGCGCGCGGCGACGTCTTCGTCGAGCACCAGCACCGGAACGCTGCTGGCGACCGCCTTCGCTCCGCCAGACGTCGCCGCTGCCGCTGCCGGGGCCGGTGTCTCGTCCAGCGCAAGCGGCAGGGGCTCGGCATCTGCCGCTGCCACCGCAGCGGCGATCGTCGCGCGCAGTTCGGTATGCGACCAGGGCTTGGAGATGAAACGGAAGATTTCGCCTTCGTTGATGCTGCCGATGATCGCCGACATGTCGGAATAGCCGGTCAGCAGCAGGCGCACCGCACGCGGGCGCACTTCCTTCGCAGTCCGCAGCACGTCGACACCGGTGAACTCCGGCATGCGCTGATCGCTGACGATGACATCGAAATCGTGGGCCTTGATCTGCGCGATGCCTTCGGCGCCGCCCAATGCCGTCACGACATCGTAGTCCTTGCGGAACATGGCCTTGAGGGACAGCAGGATGCGTGGCTCGTCATCGACGAACAGGATGCGGGGTGTCTTGGCAGTGCTCATGACTACAGCCTCTATGCAGAAGTGGTGACGCTGTCGGATGCAGCAGCAGCCGTACGCCTGGATGCCGGCGTACCGCCCACCGGCAGGCGGATCGTGAACTCTGTTCCTTTACCCGGAGTCGAGTCGACATCGATCGTCCCCTGGTGGTCCTCGAGGATGCGAAACACGATCGACAATCCCAGGCCGGTTCCCTTGCCGACATCCTTGGTCGTGAAGAACGGCTCGAAGATGTGCGACTGGGTCTGCAGATCCATGCCGCAGCCACTGTCCCTGATCGAAATCTCGACGGTATCGCCCAGACTGCGGGTGCGCAGGCGGATCGTACCGGGGCCGTCGATGGCCTGCGCGGCATTCGTGATCAGATTCAGAAACACCTGATTGAGCTGCGACGGCGCACAGTGCACCAGTGGCAGATCGGCGTATTCCTGCAGCACTTCGACACGGTCCTTGAACTGGTTCTGGCAGATCTTGAGCGCGGTGTTCAGGCCCTCGTTGATATCGAAGCGCTCTGTATGCGATCGGTCAACCCGCGAAAAATCCTTGAGGCCACGCACGAGATCGGTGATCGTCACCAGACCGTACTCGACATCGGACAGCAGCAGATTGAGCTCTTCGGGGCCTTCGACCGGATTCCAGCGCCGCCTGGCTTCCTGCAACGCCTCGAATGCGCCATCTGCGGGCGGCATCCCGGGCTGCGGCAGCGCCGCCTCGTAGGCCTGCATCAATTCGCCGAGCGCCGGCAGCGTGCCGAGCACGGTCTCCACGTTGCTTCGCGCATAGCCCAGCGGCGTGTTGATCTCATGTGCGACACCGGCGACAAGCTGACCCAGCGACGCCATTTTCTCCGACTGGATCAGCTGCGCCTGCTGCGCGCGCACTTCGATCAGCGCATCGCTCAGCTCCATGGTCCGTACTTTCACCAGCTCTTCAAGGCCGGCATTCGCGCGATCGAGTTCGGCGTAGCTGTGACGCAGACGGATGCCGCCCAGGCCGAAAACCCCCAACAGCGCCGCGGCGTAGATCGCCAGGGCCTGCCGATAGCGCGCGATCGCCGACTCGCTCTCCGCATAGTGCGCAAGATAGGTCAGGTGTGCCCGCTTCAGCGTCTGTGTGGTCGGAATCGCAGCCAGTTCCTCGGTCACGCTGCGTAAGCCGTCCTTGGCCGCACGCACACTGTCGACGGCGCCGAGCAATCGATCAACGCTGTTCAGCAGCGAGGCCGCCGCGATCTTCCGCGCATCGGTGCTGATCTCTGTCTGCAGTGCGGCGATGGCCGGTCCGTTTTCGGGATTGGACTGGATGCAGTAGCTGGTCACTTCGCTCAGCAGGCTCATGACGCTGCGTCGCAACACCGCACGATCGGCACCAACCAGTTCCGCGAGCACCGGATCGACCATTCGACGCAGCTGCCCGAATACGGCGAAAAAGCCCTGCAGATCCGCGCGATAGCGCGCCAGCACTTCGACCTTGTCATCGGCCTTGCGGAAGTACTCACGCGCCGCCAGATCAATGGGTGCCGGGAGACGCTCGCTCGGCAACCAGCTGCCGCGCATCTGCTGGCGCGCTTCCAGCAGTTGCTGGTTCGTTGCATCGAGTGCCGGTGGCTCAACCTCCAGCGCGAGACGCGCGCGCAAAATCTCCAGATCCGTTGCCGATTCCAGGTCCTGCACCCGCTGCAGATGCGACAGACGTTCGTTGTGACGCTGCAGATCCATCGGTTCCGCCTGCGTTTTAAGCAGCAGAAACCCAAGCACTCCCAGCGCCATGAACATCGCCACAATCACAATGATCCGGCGAAGCATCGCAACCCCCCCCTCATTTCAGGGTCACCCACCCCCTGATACAACCCCCCATCTCCTCGATGCCGGAGAGTCCCCTGCGAGCCCGCACCCCGCGCGCCCGCATCGCCTCCTGCGCAACCTGCCCAACAATTTACATGTTCGCCACCGCCGCCCGACGCGCGAGCTCCTGATCGACGAACTTGATCCAATTGCCTGCCGCCAGCGCCAGCGCCGGCGATTCAGCCGCAGCCGCGAACTGCCTGCGTGCCTCGGCAAACTGGTTGGCATTGAACAATGCGGTGCCCAGCTGCATATAAGTATCCGCAGGCTTGTCGAGATTCTTCGCTTTCAGCGCCGAACGGAACGCTTCGGCCGCATTCTCCCAGTCGCCAAGCTCGTTGTAAGCCTGTCCAAGATACACGTAATGCTTGGCCTCGCCACTCATGCCCGCCACTTCCTGCAGCACCGGCACCTGTTGCTTGTATTCCTGCGCCAGCGCCAAGGCTTGGGCAAACAGCTGCAGGTTCTCGACATTGACCTTGATCGTCTTGCTCTTCAGACCCTGCGTCAACAGCCGCACCGCCGGATACGGCGCACCCTGCACCATGTACAGGCGCGCAAGATTGAGCAGATCGCCCTCGTTGGTCAGCAGCTTGCTGCGATAGGCAGCGTGCAGCAGGTTGACCTGCTCGCGCTGCTCATCGAGCAGACCGCGGATGCCGGCAAGTTGCTGCCAGTACGAAGCGTTCTCCGGCTGGATGCGGATCAGCAATTCCTGGACCTTGGCCGCCTTCGCATACTCCTTGCGCTCGTAATAGACCGCGCGCAGCAGGGCCAGCGCCGATTCCTTCGGCTGCTGGCCGCGCTGCTGCGAGATCCTCAGCGAGGTCATCAGCGCTTTCTCGGCCTCCGCGTACTTCTCCAGCTGGTAGTTGGCCTGCGCCAGCAGCGCATAGCCTTCCGGACTGGGTTCGGCCACCACGCCCAGCCACTTCTCGACGACCTTGATCGCCAGCGGATAGTTTTCCTGGATGAAATACAGCTGCGCCATCGAATACAGGCTGCTGTCGCGCAATGCGTCCGGCAGGTTCGGCTGCTTGAGCACGTCCTGATACGCCTGGATCGCCTGCGGTGTCTTGTCCTGCGCGTAGTAGACCGCGGCGTACAGGTTGTACAGCGTCGCGCGCTCGTAGTCGTTGAGCTTGGCTGCGGCGTTCTTCAGTTCGTTGAGCGCGGCCAGCGCGCCGTTGTAGTCCTTGGCCTCGAAAGCCTTCTGCGCGACCTCCATCTTCTTGTAGGTTTCGGCGCGGATGACCTGGGTCTTCTTGGTCGGCGGCGGCACCGGCTTCTTCTTGTCGCCATCGGCCGCGCTGGCCACGGCCATGCCGCCAGCGACGAGCAGGGCCAGGAGGCCTGAGAGCAGTGTCTTGCGATTCATCACGACGGGTCTCATCCCTTGTCCAGCTCGAAGCGGATCAGATGCTGAACGTTCGGCACTGCGACCGCACGACCGCTTTCGACGCGCGGCTTGTACTTGAACTTGGTCACCGCCTTCTTCGCCGCCTCGTCGAAGACGCCTGGCGGCTGCGACTCGAGCACCTTCGGATCGATGACGGTGCCGGACTCGGTCACCGTAAAGCTCAGCAGCACCCAGCCCTCGATGCCCTGGGTCTGCGCACGCGCCGGATACATCGGCGCGACCTTGACGATCGGCAGGTACTCGCCGTCGGTCGATGACAGACCGAAGTTGGCCTTGACCTGCGTCGTGTTCTCCAGCGACATGTTGATGCTGACATTGGTGTTCGTCGGGCCCTGGATCTGCACGGTCTGCACCAGCACCTCAGGCGGCACGTCCGGACGATCCGGCATCTCCGGCGGCTTGCGCTCGCGGGTTTCGATCTCGAAGTTCTTCGCCAGGCGCAGGAAGTCGACGGTCGGCAGGATCTCGCTGCTGCCCTGCACGCCGCTGGTGCCTGCAATCAGCGCGTACAACAGCCAGAACAGGCCGACCATCGCACCGCAGGCGAGCAGCAGCGGCACGACAAAGCGCAGCGGCGACAACCCCAGGCCCTTGGCGCTGAAGTTCGGTGCATCGGCGACGGCGATGCGCACGTTGCGCTCCACCGAAATCGGGCTCACGGCCATCAGCCACCTTCCCCGTGCGTCGCGACGGACACGCTGTCGACGCCACCGGCGCGGACCTGGTCCATCACCTGCGCCATGATGCCGCTCTCGGAGTTCTTGTCGGCGAGGATCACGACCGTGTCCTCCGGACGCTCCGCATGCATGCGCTCCACCAGTGCACGCACTTCCGGCATGTTGACCTTCTTGCGATCCATCCAGACCTCGCCGTTGGGGCGCACCGCGATCAGGATGTTGCCGGTGGCCTTGGCTTCGGCGGTTTCGGCGAACTCCTTCTCGACCTTGACGCCGGCCTGTTTGACGAAGGACGTGATGATGATGAAAAAGATCAGCAGATTGAGCACGAAGTCGAGCATCGGCGCGAGGTCGATGCCGTGGTGTCCATCATCTGCGGTGTGGCGTCGGGCTAGCATGGTCTGATTCTCCTCCGGCCCTGGCTATTTTGTGGTGGTCGGTTGCAGCAGCACATTCATCGCGCCACCGGAGCGCGCCCCATCCATCGCCTTGACGACGACGCCGGTCGGCGCCTTGGTGTTGGCGACGACGATCACCGGGCCTTCCGGATGTTCACCGCGGAAACGTTCGACGTTGGCGCGGATCGCCGCCGGATCGACCAGACGCTGGTCGATCGAGATGTCGCCACTCTTGTGCACGGCGATGAACAGCGTGCCCTTGTCTTCTTCCTGCTTCTGCTGTGGCGGTGCCGGCGGCGGCGTGTTCAGCGTCAGGCCGACTTCCTTGACGAAGACCGCGGTGATGATGAAGAAGATCAGCAGGTTCAGCACGAAGTCGAGCATCGGCGCGAGGTCGATGGCCTCTTCGTCGTGCTCGACATGCGGGCGGCGATGGCGCAGTCCCATGATTTCCTTCCTAGAACGTGAAACGGTCGGCGAGCAGTTCGGTCTGCTTGCGGATCGCTGACTGGAAATAGAACACCGGATACATGCCGGTCACGCTGACCGCCAGTCCGGTCATCGTGCAGTTCATCGCCTTCGACACGCCAGAAGCCATGGTTCGCGCGTCAGCCGATCCCAGGATCGCCATCGAGTCGAACACTTCAAGCATGCCGTGCACGGTGCCGACCAGTCCCAGCAGCGGACACATCGGAATCAGCACCTTGAGCACCGGCATGTTGTCGGCCATTGCACCATTGAGCCGCGAGATACTGGTCTTGCGGATCTGGTGCGCGGCCCACGACTGATGATCCGGACGCGTCGTCCAGTCACCGAGCAGCCCCCGCACCATCACCGGCAGCTGCGTGCGGAAGAACCACAGGCGCTCGAAGATCAACGTCCACATCAGGATCCCGGCAATCAGGATCCAGATCACGAACGGTCCTCCCGCCGTGGTCAGGTGGCCGACCGCCTGGAACGGTGCGGTCAGGAACTCAGGCATGAGTACGCTTCTCGAGCAGTTCGGCCAGCAGGCCGGTGCTCTGCTCGTCGAGGATCTGTGTCAGGCGCTTCGAGCGCGCCTGCAGCGCGGAGTTGGCGAACAGCAGCGGGATCGCGATGCCCAGGCCGAGCAAGGTCGCGATCATGGCCATGCTGATACCACCGGCCATCAGCTTCGGATCACCCGAGCCGGATTCGGTGATGACCTGGAAGGTATGGATCATGCCGACGACGGTACCGACCAGACCCAGCAGCGGACCGGCGGCGACGCCGAGCTTGAGGAAGGACTGGCCGCGTTCCAGCGGCGGCAGTTCCTTGAGCACCGCCTCGGAGACGCGCAGTTCGACGACTTCGGCTTCTTCCCCGGCACTCGGCGTGTTCTTGCCCTTGAAGGCCGACAGCACGCGACCCAGCGGGTTGTCGTCGCTCAGGCTGTTGAGGTTGAGCAGCTGGCGGTTGACCTTGACACCGACCAGCACCAGATAGAAGAACTGGTAGATCGCGATCACCATGCCGAGTGCGCCGATGCCCAGGATCAGCCAGTTCACCGACTCACCTTCGACGATGCGGTCGACCATGCTCGGGCGCTGCGAGAACAGTGACAGCAGCACGCCGCGGGTCGGGTCGACGACCATCGTGTGGTAGCCGCTGCCCTCGCCTTCGAAGTTCTCGGCGATGTCGCCGAAGTTGCCCGGCGGCTGCTTGGGCGGCGTCGAGAACGCGTTGCTGCCGGTGGTGTACTGCAGGAACTGGCCGTCCGAAACCGCGACGAACGGGCCGACGCGCAGCACGGTCTTGTCGGTCTGCGAACCATCGGGCGCGGTGACCTTGGCCTGGATGCGGGTGATCTTGCCGCCCTCGGTCATCTCGCGCTGCATCTCGAACCAGAAGCGGTTCAAGTCTTCCATCGGCGGCATGGTCTTGGTCTGCGCCAGGCGATCGATCTGTGCGACGCGGTCGGTGAACTGCGCGGTCAGCATCGAGTTGCGGGCGACCGTTGCAAAATCGCCGGCGGTCTGGCGCATGACGCCGAACAGCTCGCCGAGGTTGCCGGCCTTGATGTCGCGGGCCTTGAGCAGATCGCCGATCTGCGTGTCGTTCTGTTCGAACTGCTTGGCCAGTGCGGCCGCCTGATTCTCGAGCGCGGTCTTCTCGGCCTCGGCCTCACGCAGCATCGAAGCCTGCTCGTTGCGGGCCGCAGCAAAGCGCGCTTCGCGCTCGGCGTTGACCTTGGCGTCCTGCGCATCGGCCTTGCGCACCTGCTCAAGCAGCTCGTCGAGCGTCCTGGCGGTCTGTGCCTGCGCAAACGCAGCCATCGAGGACAGGCCCAGCGCCAGGGCCACGGAAATCTTCAGCGTGTTTTTATTGAACATGATCACTGGCCCCCGTTGGCGGCGGCTTGCATGGGAACGATCAACAGGTTCGGCGAGGTCTGCTTGAGGGCGACCTTCAGGCCTTCACGCACGCCATTGGCGTAGTCGCCGTCGATCGTCCAGTCCTTCTTGTCGGTGTCCCAGTAGCCGGTCTCGCCGCCATCCGGGGTCTGATAGAACAGGCCGACGCGACCGACGCGCAGGAACTCGACTTCCTTGTCGCCGAGCTTGCCCTTGTAGGCTTCGATCGTGCGGCCGTATTCCATCTCGATCTGGTAGGCCTCGATGATGCGCCGGTATTTCTCCGACACCGTGACGTCGGCGCGCGGCATCATTTCCTTGAGCTTTTCGACGCGTATCACGCGATCGGTCTTCAGGAACGGCACGTCGAGTTCGACGAACTGTTCCAGCGAACCGAGCATGCGACCCATCAGCGGCTGGATCTCGATGTTGGTGCGGTCGAGCTGGGCCGACTCCTCGCGGATGACCTCCATCTCCTCTTCCTGTGAATTGAGCTGCGCGCGCAGCTGCTGCAGGTAGAGCTTCAGGCCTTCGCTTTCGCGCAGCGTCGTGCGGTACTGCTCGGACAGATCGCGGCCCTGTTCGGCCAGCGCATCGACGCGCTTCTGCGAATCGACCTGGGCAACCAGCCACTGGTTGCCTGTGGCGGTCACGTCCTTGACGGTTGCCGCATGGGCAGCGACGCCAGCGACCAGCAGGCCGACAGGAATGGCCGCGCAGGCGATTCCCCGGGAAATCCACCTTGCAGACTTGAACAGGTACATCATCGATCTCCTCCGTGAACCTTCTTCACCAGACCCGTTGCTGCGGCTCTGACGACTAAACAAGATATGTCTGTGACTGCATGCACATCACATGCTCGCCAGTGGGCGGAGGACGATGTCCTCCATCATTGATCTGCGCGACAGCCTATACGCATCCACGAAAACACCGGCAACGTCACCGGCGGACATCAGCTTCGTGGTATCGACATTGCTGCCGTCCCAGGTCGGCGTTTCGGTCCCACCCGGATAGACGCAGCACACGCGGATGCCGCGACCGGCGACTTCGGCACGCAGGGCTTTCGAGAACCCCGCAACACCGTGCTTGGCGGCGCAATACGCCGCATTGTTCGCCACGCCATCGAGGCCCGACGTCGACGACATCAGGAAGATATCCCCGGCGCCTCGTTCGAGCATGCGAACAAGGAAGGCGCGCGTCACGGCGAACATGCTGACGAGGTTGTCCTGCAGCACCTGCGCAAAATCGGCAACCGTCATTTCGTGCACGGCCCCGCCGTGCCAGCGGCCGGCGTTGTTGATGAGCACATCGACGTCGCCGAAGCGGTCGTGGATGTGCGCGGCCATGCGCTCGACCTGGATATTGTCGTTGAGATCGGCCGGAACGATTTCGATCTCTGCACCGTCGCGCCGGCATTGCTCGGCGACTGCGTTGAGTCCCCTGGCGTTGCGCGCAACCAGCGCGAGGCGCACACCGGGAAAGTCCGAGGCAAAACGCTGCGCAATGGCCGCGCCGATACCCTGTGAT
>JALYJV010000222.1 GCA_030775105.1 Pseudomonadota bacterium
CTGGCCGCCGACGACTTCGATCGGGTGCGCAGCGTTGTTGCGGCGCATCGCGGTCATTTCCGGGTAGCCCGACTTGCCCTCGGAGACGAAGGCCTTGGCGTACTTGCCGGTCTGGATGTCGAGCAGCGCCTGCTTCATGGCTTTGCGCGACTCGGCGTTGATGACCTTGGGCCCGGTGGTGTACTCGCCGTACTCGGCGTTGTTCGAGATCGAGTAGTTCATCGTCGCGATGCCGCCTTCGTACATCAGGTCGACGATCAGCTTCAGCTCGTGCAGGCACTCGAAGTAGGCCATTTCCGGCTCGTAGCCGGCGTCGACGAGCGTCTCGAAGCCGGCCTTGACCAGTTCGACAGCGCCGCCGCATAGCACAGCCTGCTCACCGAACAGATCGGTTTCGCATTCGTCCTTGAACGTCGTTTCGATGATGCCCGAACGACCGCCGCCAATCGCCGAAGCGTACGAGAGTGCGACCTTCTTGGCCGAACCGCTGGCGTCCTGGTAGACCGCGATCAAGTCAGGAATGCCGCCGCCCTTGGTGTACTCGTTGCGCACGGTGTGACCCGGCGCCTTCGGAGCCACCATGATGACGTCGAGGTCGGCGCGCGGCACAACCTGGTTGTAATGGATCGCGAAGCCGTGCGCGAAGGCCAGCGCCGCGCCCTTCTTGATGTTCGGCTCGATCTCGTTCCTGTACAGCTCGGACTGGAATTCGTCCGGCGTCAGGATCATCACGAGGTCAGCCCAGGCGCAGGCGTCCGCCACGCTCTTGACCTTGAGACCGCCGGCCTCGACCTTCTTGGCGGTTGCGGAACCCGGACGCAGCGCCACGACGACGTCAACGCCGCTGTCCTTGAGGTTCAGTGCATGGGCATGGCCCTGCGAACCGTAACCGACGATCGCAACCTTCTTCGACTGAATGATCGAAAGGTCGGCGTCCTTGTCGTAGTAGACGTTGATACTCACTTCGTGAAACTCCAGGTCAGCGGGGCCGCTCAAGCGGCGGGGTCAAACAAGTACAAACATTCTTCAGGCTACTTCGGGCACTGCGAGCGCGGCATGACCGCGCTGCATGGCTGCCACGCCGGAACGAACCAGTTCCAGCACCTTGGCAACCTTGCTGATGTCGGCAACGAACGCATCCACTTCCGGCCCTGTGCCTGCGAGTTGGACCATGCGCGTGCTGTCGGTTTCGTCGAGGATAGCCGCGCGATGGTGGCGCGCAACTTCGATCACATGACGCGCGCCATCGGCATCGACTTCGAGCTTGATCATCAGCAGTTCGCATTCGAGGTGATCGGTGCTCGACAGATCGACGATCTCGACGATGTCGATCAGCTTGCGCGTCTGCTTGATGATCTGATCGATCACCGCATCCGAACCGCTCGTCACCAGGGTCAGACGCGAAACCGCAGCGTCATGGGTCGGCGCGACCGAAAGCGAATCGATGTTGTAGCCGCGCGACGAAAACATGCCGGCAACCCGGGCCAGCGCACCGGCTTCGTTCTGCAGCAGGATGGAGATGATGTGACGCATAGGACGCGTGCGGACTAGCGGAATAGCCTCTGGGGGCGCGCAACATAGCTTTGCTGCGCCGCAAAATCAATGATTAAGGCGGGCCCGAAAGCCGATCCTCCCATCCAAAGCCCCGTCTGCGCGACCGGGAATCAGGCCATTGCATCGGGCATCGTGCATCGGGTCGGGCGCGACCAGAATGACGGGCCCACCGCCGTCTGCTGCTCAATCTGCCCTCGTCGCGCTTTGCCGCACCGCAGAATCGGGCTAACATCGCGCCCCCGTAAAGCTTCAGTAGTGCCCCATGACCGCCGCCAAAACCTCCGCGCATCCCCTTTCCGGCCAGTCCCTGACGGGCGCGGAAATGGTCGTCCAGATCCTGGCCGACGAGGGCGCGGACGTCGTATTCGGCTACTCGGGCGGGGCAATCCTGCCGACCTACGACGCGATCTTCCGCTTCAACGCCGCCAACAAGGAGCGCATGCCGCTGATCGTTCCGGCCAACGAGCAGTCGGCCGGCTTCATGGCCGCCGGCTATGCGCGCGCCTCCGGCAAGGTTGGCGTCTGCATGGTGACCAGCGGCCCGGGCGCGACGAACACCGTCACGCCGGTGCGCGACTGCCTCGCCGACTCGATCCCGATGGTCGTCATCTGCGGCCAGGTGGCGACCGCCGCGGTCGGCACCGACGCCTTCCAGGAGGCACCGATCAGCTCGATCATGGGCGCCGCCGCCAAGCACGTATTCCTGGTGACTGACGCGACGAAGCTCGAAGCGACCGTGCGCACGGCGTTTGAGATCGCCCGCACCGGCCGTCCCGGCCCGGTCGTCGTCGATGTCCCCAAGGACGTGCAGAACTGGGTCGGCACCTTCTCCGGCAACAGCGTACTGTCGATTCCGGGCTACCGCGCACGCGTCAAGGCCGTTCAGGAGAATCGTCTGACCGCCGACGCGGCTGCGCGCTTCCACGAAATCCTGAGCCAGGCCAAGCGTCCGCTGATCTATGCCGGCGGCGGCGTCATTCACGGCGAAGCCTCGGCAACGCTGCGCGAATTCGCGGCGGCCTACGGCATCCCGGTGACGACGACCCTGATGGGCATCGGCGCGGCCGACACGACCGATGCCCTGTGCCTGCAGATGCTCGGCATGCACGGCACCGCGTACGCCAACTATGCAACCGACGACTGCGATTTTCTCATCGCGGTCGGCGCGCGCTTCGATGACCGCGTCGCCGGCGTGCCGAACAAGTTCGCCCGCAACGCGAAGTGGATCGCCCACCTCGATATCGATCCGTCAGAGATCAACAAGGTCAAGCATGTGCAGTGGCATCATGTCGGCGAGCTGGTGCCGACGATCAAGGCCCTGCATGCCCATGCCAGGGCGCAGAAGTTCGTGCCGGACTACAGCGCATGGCACGCGCACATTGCAGATTTGAAAAAGACCCACGCGATGAACTACGAGCGCGGCGGTGCGTACATCCAGCCGCACGCGGTGATCGAAGAGATCAACAAGCTCACCAAGGGCGAAGCGGTCGTCTCGACCGGCGTTGGCCAGCACCAGATGTGGGCGGCGCAGTACTTCGACTTCAAGTCGCCTCGCCTGTGGCTGACCTCCGGCTCGATGGGCACGATGGGCTTCGGCCTGCCGGCCGCGATCGGCGCGCAGTTCGCACGCAAGGACAAGATCGTCATCGACATCGACGGCGACGCCAGCATCCGCATGAACCTCGGCGAACTGGAAACCGTGACGACCTACAACCTGCCGGTGAAGGTGGTTGTGCTGAACAATTTCGGCGACGGCATGGTCAAGCAGTGGCAGCGCCTGTTCTTCGACTCGCGCTACGCCGGCTCCGACAAGAGCCTGCACCAGAAGGACTTCGTCAAGGCCGCGGAAGCCGATGGCTATCGCTTCGCGCGTCGCGTGGTGAAGAAGGAAGAGCTCGCCGCAGTGGTCAAGGAATTCATCGAATTCAAGGGCCCGGCCTTCCTCGAAGTCATCATCGACCCGATGGCCTCGGTCTACCCGATGGTCGGCCCCGGCATGTCGTACGAGCAGATGATCACCGGCGAGTGGATCGCGTCACGCAGCGCCGCCGAGCCGGTCAAGATCGACCCCGCGACCCAGGCGTTCTGATCCATCCGTCCCCGGGCGCCGCCGCCCCGGGGACAGGCTGGCTGAGCCGACGCAGTGTGTGCGCGAACCGCTAGAATCGATCCTCGCTTTTCCGGCCTTCATGGCCATTCCTGAATTTCCATCCGGATTTCCTGCGCAATGAGCACCGACCTGGTTGTGACCGAATTTGCCGACGGCGTGATGACGATCAGTCTCAACCGTCCGGACAAGAAGAATGCACTGTCGCAGGTGATGTACGTCGCCCTCGCCGCTGCCATCACCAGTGCCGAAAACGACAGTAGCGTGCGCTGCGTCCTGCTCAAGGGCACGGATGACTGCTTTTGCAGCGGCAACGACATCGGTGACTTCCTCAGCGCGCCGATTTCCGACGAAGACGCGCCGGTGATCCGCTTCATGCTTGCGCTCGCCAACTTCTCCAAGCCGGTCGTCGTCGCGATGAACGGCCCGGCAATTGGGGTCGGCTCGACGCTGCTGCTGCACGCAGATCTTGTCTACGCCGGCCAGTCGACCCGGTTCCAGTTCCCGTTCGTCAACATCGGCATCTGCCCTGAGTTCGCATCGACGTACTTGCTGCCGCGCATGATCGGCCACGTGCAGGCCGCGGAGCTGCTGCTGCTCGGCGAGCCGTTCACCGCGGAACAGGCGCTCAACGCGCGCCTGATCAACGCCGTGCTGCCGGACAACGAAGTGCTCGCCCACGCCAGGAAGCAGGCACTGAAGTTCGCGCAGAAGCCGCCGGCCGCGCTGCGCACCTCGAAGATGCTGCTGAAAACCTGGCGCCAGGGCTTCATGCGCGACGTCATCGTCAAGGAAGCCAGCCATTTCGGCCCGATGCTGCATGAGCCGGAAGCCAAGGAAGCGCTGACCGCGTTCATGGAAAAGCGCAAGCCAGATTTCTCGCGCTTCAACTGATGCATCGGTCCGTACTGGGATGAACAAGGAACCCGGCAAGCGGGAGCGCAATAAGGAGGCCAACCGCGCGGCTATCCTCGAGGCTGCGCGGCGCTGCTTCGTCGACCAGGGTTTTGACAACGTCACGATCCGTGACGTGATCCGCCTCTCGGGTCTCGCCGCCGGCACGTTCTACAACTACTTCCCGGACAAGGAGTCGCTGTTTCGCGCATTGGTCGAAGCGCGTCTCGGCACGCTGCAGGAGCGTGTGCACCTGGCGCGCGCCCAGGCCACCGACATCCGCTCGTTCTTCTTTCAGTCCTACGTCGGCGCGATGCTCGAAGCCCGCGCCGATCCGGATTTCTTCGAGCTGATGTTCCGCAACGAAGCGGTCGTCCGCTCGTTCTACAACGACAACCTGTTCGGTCTGCTGATGCGTTCGCTGCAGACCGACCTGCAGGACGCCATCGTTCGCGGACTCGTCCCTGAAATCGACGTCGAAGCCTTGACCGCGATCTCCTTCGGCGCCGGCTACGAACTCACCCGCCTCGTTGCCCAGCAACCCGAACGCAATGTCGAGGAAACTGCAGCTTTCGTGACGCAACTGCTGCTGAGCGGCCTGCCGCAGATCACCGAGCAACCAAAGCTGATCCGCCTCGGATCACGGCTACTCAAGGGCGCAGCTCGATAACGGATCCTAGCTTCCTGACGACTGCTTCTTCGCAATCTCCTGTTCTTCCTGCAGGACCATGTCCAGCACCAGCTTCTGGCGCGCCTGCACTTCCCGGCGCAACTCGCGGCGCAGTTCCGCACCGCGAAACCAGCGGCGCTCCTCGCGATTGCGCGGCACGACCTGGGCAACTTCCACCGGCTTGCGCTGCTCGTCCATCGCCACCATCGTGAAGTAGCAGGTGTTGGTGTGGCGGGCGATGCGGTCGCGGATATTCTCTGCCGTGACCTTGATGCCGACTTCCAGCGACGTGCGGCCCACATAGTTGACCGCGGCGTAGAACGTCACCAGATCGCCGACCTGGATCGGCTGCTTGAACATGACCTGGTCCACCGACAAGGTGACGACATAGGTGCCGGCATAGCGGCTGCCGCAGGCGTAGGCGACCTGGTCGGCCAGCTTCAACAGGCTGCCCCCGTGAACATTGCCGGAGAAGTTCGCCATATCGGGCGTCATCAACACGGTCATCGACAAGGTCCGGGCGGAATCGTCGCCGACGTGGGAAAACGGGACCGCTGATTCGTTGGGGTTCATGGCGATCTCATCGTACCGGGTAAGCGCTCCAACATACTGCAAACCGGGCCGGCCGTGACGGGGCTCGAGTGCTTTCCCATGTCCGTCTTCGCTACCGCGGGTGCAGTCAACCGGCGTACCATCAACGACAAAGAACGAGCCGGAGGCGCGCATGCTGATCACCAACGCCCATATCATCAACGAAGAGCACGAGATTGCGGCGGATGTGCTGATCCGCAACGGACGGATCGAGAAGATCGCCAAGCAGATCACCGCGCCGGCCGGCACGGTCGTCTACGATGCCAGGGGCCAGTGGCTGCTGCCGGGCCTGATCGACGACCAGGTGCATTTCCGCGAGCCGGGCCTGACCCACAAGGGCGATCTGTACACCGAGTCGCGTGCTGCGGTGGCCGGCGGCGTCACCAGCTACTTCGACATGCCGAACAACAAGCCGGCGATCACGACGCGCGCGCTACAGGCCGAGAAGTACGCCAATGCCATGGGCCGCAGTTTTGCGAACTATGCGTTCTACTTTGGCGGCGCCAACGACAATCTCGATGAAGTGGCGGCGCTCAAGCGCGACGACGCCTGCGCGCTGAAGGTGTTCATGGGCGCATCGACCGGCAACATGCTGGTCGACGACCCGAAGACGCTCGAAGGCATTTTCCAGCGCTGCCCGCTGATGGTCGTCACCCACTGCGAGGATACGCCGACTATCCTGCGCAACGAGCAGGCGGCACGCGAGAAGTACGGCGAAGACGTGCCGGTCTGGGAGCACCCGAACATCCGCTCGGTCGAAGCCTGCTACAAGTCGACCGAGCTCGCAGTCGGCCTCGCGAAGAAATACCAGGCACAGCTGCATGTGCTGCACATGACCTCGGCACGCGAACTGGCGTTCTTCACGGCGGGGCCGATGAAGGACAAGCGCATCACGCTCGAGGCCTGCGTCCATCACCTTTATTTCGACGACCGCGACTACGCGACGCTCGGCAATCTGATCAAGTGCAACCCGGCGATCAAGACGCCGGCCGACCGCAAGGCGCTGCTCAAGGCGGTGATGCAGGACCGCATCGACATCATCGCCACCGATCACGCACCGCATACGTCCGATGAGAAGGCCAGCAGCTATTTCAAGGCGCCGTCCGGCCTGCCGCTGGTTCAGCACTCGCTGCTGATGCTGATCGACCTGGTCAAGAAGGGTGAGTTGAACATGCGCACCGTCGTGCACAAGGCCTGCCACGCCACTGCTGATCGCTTCGGCATCAAAGACCGCGGCTATGTGCGTGAAGGCTACTGGGCGGATCTCGTGCTGGTCGATCCGCACGGCGAGACGAAGATTCATAAATCCAACGTGCTCTACAAGGTCGGCTGGTCGCCGCTCGAAGGCCGCACGCTGCCGGCGAAGATTCTCGCGACCTGGGTCAATGGCGAGCTGGCCTGCAACGACGGCGTGATCGATGCGAAGCCGCACGGCCAGCGCATCCATTTCGACTGACATGGCGCGAGTCGAGAAGATCAAACGCTGCCCCTGGTCGGTTTCGACACCGGAATATCAGACCTATCACGACACGGAATGGGGCGTACCGCAGCATGACGACCGCGTGCTGTTCGAGTTCCTGATTCTCGAAGGTGCGCAGGCCGGCCTGTCGTGGCGGACGATCCTCGAGAAACGTGCGGGTTACCGCAAGGCCTTTGCCGATTTCGATCCGGTCAAGCTTGCACGCTACAGCGACGAGAAGCTCGAAAAGCTGATGCTTGATACGGGCATCGTGCGCAATCGACTGAAGATCTGGTCGGTGCGCACCAACGCGGTGGCGTTTCTCAAGGTGCAGAAGGAATTCGGCAGTTTCGATGCCTATCTGTGGGGCTTCGTCGACGGCAAGCCCATCGACAATCGCGTCACCTCGATGAAGGACGTACCGGCGCGCACGGAACTGTCCGACCGCATCAGCAAGGGCCTGCTCAAACGCGGCTTCAAGTTCGTCGGCAGCACGATCGTCTACGCGTACATGCAGGCGATGGGCCTGGTCAACGACCACCTGTTGGGCTGTCCGCGGCACAAGGACGTCTCGGCCTGACTCCAGTAT
>JALYJV010000223.1 GCA_030775105.1 Pseudomonadota bacterium
GGTCTACAGGGTACGGCTCAAGCCCTGTGCCGCCGCCGGCGCCAGATCAGCAAGGCAATGCCAGCAGCGATCAGCACGCCGACGATCCAGCCGTGGCGCTTCGCCAGCTTGTGGAAGTGGTTGATCGACAGCTGGCGCACCGACGAATAGCCTTCGGGCACTTCGATGACACCGACACGCTGCGACCAGTCGCCATAGGCGGCGAGCAGGCGCTGGAACTGTTCCGGCATCTGCTGCGCCAGATCGTTCGCTTCGCCCGGATCACTGACGATGTCGAACAGATGCCATTGGCCGTCACCGTACGGCGGCAGGTTGCGGGTCAGCTTGTAGTCACCGAGGAACAGCGCGGCGTTGCCGGCGGTTTCGATGCCGACGGCTTCGTCTTCCGCATACAGCCGGGTGTCCGGCGCACGCAGCGCCGGCATGATCGAGCGGCCGGTCATCGCGATCGTATCCGGGCTGTTCACTAGAGCGACGCCGGCGAGCTCGAGCAGGGTTGGTGCGACGTCGGACGCAAACGCCAGCGCATCGACCTTGCCGGCCTTCGGGACCGCGGCGCCGGCCATGATCATCGGCACGCGCAGGCCGCCTTCGGATGCATAGAACTTGAAGTCCGCGTACGGCGACGCAGCCGCGGTCGCGAACTCCGGACCGATGTAAGCGTAGGTACCTTTCTCGCCCAGCGTCTTGAGATCACGTGAGTATCCGACCCAGTCCAGCCACTGTTCGACGCCCGGTGTGTCGAGCGGATCGTTCGGCTCCGGGCCGTTGTCGGACACGAACACAAATACCGTGTTGTCGTACTGGTTCGTGGCCTTGAGGTGATCGATGAAGCGGCCGAGATGGAAGTCCATCGCCTCGATCATGCCGGAGTTGACCTGCATGTTCATCGCCAGGCGGTCGCGGGTTTCCTGCGGCAGCGCATCCCAGTTGCGCATGTTGCTCGGCAGTGGACGCAGTGCGGTGTCTGCGGGGATCAGTCCCAGCTCGATCGCGCGCTGGTGGCGGGCGGCGCGGATCGGCGTCCAGCCCTGGTCGTAGACGCCGTTGTACTTCTCGACGTAGCTGCGCGGTGCCTGGACCGGAATGTGGATGGCCTGGAACGCAAGATAGGCGAAGAATGGTCGCGGATCGTTCGCGCCGCTGTCGATGTACTCACTGAGCTTGTCGACCAAAAATCGCGACGAGTAGAAATCATCCGGCAGGTTCACCGGCTTGCCGTCCTCGAACCACGGCGCGTCGTCGTAGATCGGCAGGTAGCTGCGCTTCTCCCAGTTGTCGGCGCCGGAGGCCTCGAGATGAAACGAACGTTCGAAGCCGCGCCGATGCGGCATCGCGCGTTCTTCCATGCCGAGATGCCACTTGCCGGTCATGTAGGTGCGGTAGCCGCCTTCATTGAGCCGCGTCGCCAGGGTGACGACGCGATCGTCGAGGCGGCCCAGATAGCCCGGCTTGCCCTGATCGCGGATCGGGGTCGTCTCCGGCAGGTTGCCGATGCCGGCGACGTGACTGTCGACGCCGGTCATCAGCATCGCGCGTGATGGCGAGCACAGCGGCGCGGTGTGGTAGTTCGACAGCTGGGCGCCGCTGGCGGCCAGCGCGTCGAGGTTCGGTGTGCGCACTTCGCTGCCGTAGGCGCCGATGTCGGTGTATCCAAAGTCGTCGCCGACAATCAGCACGATGTTGGGTCGCCTGGCGGTCGGCGCCTGATCACCGGCGATCACGGTGCCGGTGCTGCAGGCTGCCAGCGCGACGGTGCACAGACGCAGTGCATTGTTCATTTCTTGGGAGCCTTGGTCGGAACAGTGGAGCGTGCCTTGCCAGCCGGTGCTGGCTGGGCGGGACGGTCGTCCAGGCGCATCAGCAGCCCGGTGAACAGCTCAAGCGCGGTGCCGCGACTCAGCTCGCCTTCCTCGACGAGTTGATGCGCACCCCAGAACGCCATGTTGAGCATCCACGACAGGGCCTGCGCGCGCTTCTCGTCGAGGCCAAGACGCTGCTGCATGTACGGCGCCCACATCTTGGTCAGCAGATGCCGCAGGCGCTGGCCCATGCGCCGCGTCTCGGCATTGTCGGAGTAGGTCGCGGTGAGCATCTGCCACAGCGCGCGGACGCGTTCCGGCGAGTCGCCGAAAGTCTGCTGCTCGACGACGCGGAGCAGAACAGACAGGTCCTTGGGGTTTTCGGCGATGCCTGCGCGGATGCTTTCGTAACGGTTGCGAAACAGGTGCGACATCGTGTCCGCCATCAGCTCGTCGACCGACGCAAAGTGCTGGTAGATCAACTGGCGGCTGACCTGGGCGGACTCGGCGACGGAAATCATGCTCAGTGCCTGCCAGCCCTGGGCTTCGACCACCGCAGCGGCCACGTCCAGCAGCGCGGTGCGGCGGTCGTCACGCGAGAGATAGGCGCGCTTGCGTGCATCCTTCGTCGTTTTTCGCACGGTCTTCTTGTCTGCTTTCATCGGCTTCCTGCCATTCGAGGCCAGCGGGTTGAACTTGCGGGCTGCAATCCGGCCGGCCAGTCACGCCGCCCGCAGTGCGCCAAGTGTGTAGTAAAGCCACTTAGTTACAATATGTAAAGTTCATTGCTAGACTCG
Source organism: Pseudomonadota bacterium (assembly GCA_030775105.1). Taxonomy (GTDB): domain Bacteria; phylum Pseudomonadota; class Gammaproteobacteria; order Nevskiales; family Nevskiaceae; genus Solimonas. The sequence continues at coordinate 2,600 of JALYJV010000223.1, forward strand.
GCCCACGAACATCACGCGAGCCGAACTAGACGGCCGCCTTTTTCCGCAGAGGTCCGGCCATGATCGAGCTGTACACCGCGTCAACGCCCAACGGGCACAAGGTCTCCATTGCGCTCGAGGAACTGGCGCTGCCGTACACCGTGCACGCGATCGACCTGATGCGTGGCGACCAGAAGAAACCGGACTATCTCAAGCTCAATCCGAATGGCCGCATTCCGACCATCGTCGATACCCAAGCCGACAACTTCACGGTTTTCGAGTCCGGCGCAATCCTGATCTATCTCGCCGAGAAGACCGGCCAGCTGATGCCGGGTGATGCCAAGGGCCGCTCGCTGGTCATGCAGTGGCTGATGTTCCAGATGGGCGGTGTCGGTCCGATGATGGGACAGGCCAACGTCTTCTTCCGCTACTTTCCCGAGAAGATCCAGCCTGCCATCGACCGCTACCAGAACGAATGCCGGCGTCTGTTCGAGGTGCTCGACCGTCGCCTCGGCGAGAGCGAATGGCTTGCCGATGCGTACTCGATTGCCGACATCGCCAACTGGGCCTGGGTGCGCACGCACAAATGGTCCGGTGTGAACATGGAGGGCCTCGCCAACATCAAGCGCTGGAGCGATGCGATGTACGCGCGCCCAGCCTGCGTCAAGGGCATCGAGATTCCGGTCAAGCTGCCCTCGCTCGACAAGGAGTCTGATGCGAGCCGTGCGTTCGTCAAGGGTGCGCAGTCGATGTTGCAGAAGTAGTTTTGCGCCACTGCTCAACACGAACGGAGTTTTATTGGGACTTCACAAAAAAGCCCGTTCGCATCGAGTGCCGCGCGTCAGCGCGGTGTATCGAGATGCCGCAAGTCAATGTGAACCACTACGTTAAACAACCAATCGAATGACTGGCACATACACCCTCTACGGCTGGGAAATGTCGCTGTACAGCGGCAAGGTTCGCGCCTACCTGCGCTACAAGGACATTCCGTTCCGCGAGAAGCGCCCGTGGCTCGGCGACATGCGCGAGATCAAGCGCCGCGTCGGCGCGCAGGTCATGCCGGTTGTCGTCACACCACAGGGCGAATGGCTGCAGGACACTTCCGAGATCATCGACGCGCTCGAAGCGCGCTTTCCGCAGTCTCCGGTGCTGCCGGCCACACCGCGCCAGCGCACTGCCGCGCTGCTGCTCGAAGCCTGGGGCGACGAGTTCTGGTTGCCGAGCGCGATGCATTACCGCTGGAACTTCCCGGAGAACTTCAAGGCGATCTTCCGTCCGGAAGGCGGCAACAACCTGTTGCCGTATGCGCCGCGCTTCCTGAAGAACCTGCTCGCCGACAGGATTGCGGACGCAATGCGCTCTTTCCTGCCGCCGCTCGGCATCGCGCCGGCGCAGAACGGCATCATCGAGCAGTGGTCGAACGCGATGTGCGATGCACTCGACGTTCATTTCGCAAAGCACCCGTATCTGCTCGGCACGCGCCCGAGCATCGGCGACTATGGTCTGATCGGTCCGCTGTATGCGCACTTGGGTCGCGATCCGTATCCGCTGCGTACGCTGATCGGTCCGCGTAAACACCTCAACGCCTGGGTGCAGCGCATGCTGCATCCGCCGCAGGCGCTGGGCGGTGAGTTCCTCGCTGACGATGCCGTGCCGCAGACGCTGAACCCGATCTTCGCGTCGATCTTCGGCGAATTCTGGCCGCAGCTTGCAGCAACGGTCAGCGAAGTCGAGAAGGCGATTCCGAAGATGAAGCCGGGCCGTGGTCTCAGGCGCTCGCTCGGTGAAGTCGTCGCGCCGCTGGCCGGCCAGCCTTACCGGCTGCGTGCGCGGCCGTACAG
>JALYJV010000224.1 GCA_030775105.1 Pseudomonadota bacterium
GCGGAGGACGTGGCCAGCGGACGAGCTGCCGAAGGCTACACCTGCAATATCGAGCTGGTCGGTTCCTACACCACGCCAAACCCGATCGGCACTGTCGCCGGCTTCAAGGTCGAGCGCTACGTCGACAAGACCGGCCGCGAGTGTGCGTACTACGACACGACCACGCTGTTTCCGACCAACCTGCTGGAAGGCGTCGGCGTGAATGTCATGGACATGAGCGATCCGACGCACCCGCAGCTCAGCACGCGCCTGATCACGCCGGCAATGCTGTCGCCGCACGAGTCGCTGGTTGTCTCGCAGGAAGCCGGCGTGCTGGCGGCAGTCATGGGCAACTTGGTCACTTACCCGGGCATCGTCGATGTCTATGACCTTTCCGAAGACTGTCGGTCGCCAAAGCTCCGCTCGTCTGCGCTGGTCGGCGTGCTCGGTCACGAGAGCGGCATTTCGCCGGACGGCAAGACCTTCTACTCATCGTCGATCGGCACGCCGACACTGACCGCGGTCGACATTTCCGATCCATCACGGCCGCGACGCCTGCTGACGACCAACTACCAGTCGCACGGCCTGGGAATCAGTGCAGACGGCAATCGCGCCTATCTGGCTTCTGGCACGTTCACGAACACCGGCCTGGTCATACTCGATGTCTCCGACATCCAGGCGCGCAAGCCCAACCCCGAGGTCCGCGAGATATCGCGGCTGGTGTGGGACAACATGAGCATCCCGCAGAACGCGATGCCGTTCTCGCGTGGCGGCAAGCCCTACCTGCTGGAGATCGACGAGTTCGCGAGCAACAGCGATCGCGGTCTGCCGGCTGCCAATGGCGTCAACGTCGGTGCTGCGCGCATCATCGACATCAGCGATGAGACCCAGCCCTTCGTCGTCTCCGAGCTCAGGCTCGAAGTGCATCAGCCTGAAAATCGTGAAGCCACCAAGGACGATCCGGATGCTGGCGGCATCATCGGCGGCTACGCCGGCCACTATTGCGGTGTGCCGAGCATGGTCGATCCGGACATCGCCGCCTGCAGCATGATCCTGTCCGGCCTGCGCGTGTTCGACATCCGCGATGTCCACAACCCGCGCGAGATCGCTTACTTCAACGCGCCAATGTTGAGCAACGGCGGCAACAACGCCGTGTCCAGACCCGCGTTCGCGCCGGAGCGCAAGGAGATCTGGTACAGCGATACCAAGAGCGGCTTCTACGTGCTCAGGGTGACCAACGGCGTGTGGTAGGGCGCGGTGACTGTGCGTCGGTGCAGGCCCAGGCCCAGGCCCAGGCTTAACGGCTGTCGTTGCTGATGTGCCAGTTCCGGTCGGCTACGACTGGCAGCTGAGCAGATGCGCAACTGATCATTGGATGAGGGTCATTGGACCGATCGCCAGTCTCGCGGCGCCCTGCCGGTCCAACGCTTGAACGCATTGGTGAAACTGGAAACCTCGCTATAGCCCAGCCGGGTGGCCACGTCCTTGACGCTGATCTTTCCCAGGCCAAGGAGTTCTTCTGCGAGTGTCTGGCGGACTTCGTCCGACAAGCTTCTGAATGACGTGTTCTCTGCCTCCAGCATGCGCCGGAGGTTGCGCGAGGTCATGCGCAGTTCGGCAGCAACCGCTTCCATATTGGGGGCCATCGCGGGATGACGCAGCAGCATGTCGCGGACCCTGCCTGCCGTACCGCTCCAGTTCTTGCGCCGCGCCATGATCGCATTCAGTTGTGCCATGCAGTGCCGGAGCGTAGCGGCATTGGCCTGGGGCATCGGCAAGCTGCGGAACTTGGCATCGACAATGATCTGATGTGCTGGGGCGTTGAACTCAGGCTCGAAGCCCAGGAGTTCGACGTACTGCCTGGCGTGCGGCGGCGGCGGGAACGCGAAGCGCACAGCGCGCTTCGGCATCTGTCGGGAGAGCACCTCATCCATCACCCTCGACAGAGCAAACATGTCCCGCTCGACGACGATCTGGCGCAGCGGCGCTGGGATATGACGGTCTCCGAAAGTGAAGACCAGGTCGTCGCCGACCACGGCCTGATGTTTCTCCACCAAGGTGAAGCTCAGCTCGTGGTAGCCGAGGCCGAGCGTGATCGCATCGCCCGCCGTCGCGCAGCTGCACATGGCAAACGTCAGGACGCCATAGACCGGCATGTGAAACCGCGCGGCCATTCTCAGGCCCAGCCCCTGCACGCGGGGCAAGCCGCGCACGATGTTGGCGATAACAGTGCATTCCTGCTGCGGGTAGACCTGGGATTCCAACTGGTGCAACTGGTCAGGCGCGATACCTGAATTCTCCAGACAAGCCGTGGCGCTCAAGCCGTGCTCGGCGGCGACATCGATCATCTGGACCACGCTGTAAATGCTTCGCGAAATCTGCGTGTTCATGTCACCGGTGATCGCAGCAGGGCAGTCTGTCGTGCCCGAATATAGCAACCACGGGTCTTCCCGGAGCGTCAGAAAATGCGTACAGGCCCGCATGGAACCTGTCCGGAAATCGCAACTCCGGTCCGGAAAGCCCTTCTGATGCCGGCGCAAAATGTGCCTGAGGGAGAAAACAGATCTGCACCCATTTCGCTTCAATCAATGCACTTTAGGCGATGCGGCCAGTCTCGCCTGGTGCGTTCACCACGGAGGAGTTTTGATGAGAAAGAATCTCACGACCTGGGCGACCGCCATTGCTGTCGCGAGCGCACTGCTCGGCGCCCCGCCGGCGTTCGCCGCGAACACGACGTACTACGTCGATGCCACAGGAGGATCGGACAGTAACGCCGGCACGAGCCAGGCAGCGGCGTGGAAGACACTGGCGAAGGTCAATGCGGCGACTTTCTCGGCGGGAGACAAGATTCTCCTGCGCGCTGGACAACAGTGGGTCGAGCAGCTCAAGCCGCGCGGCTCGGGCGTGAGCGGCAACCCGATCACGATCGGTGCCTATGGCGATGGCCCGCGCCCGATCGTCGACGGACGCAACGTGGCCGGTGGCGGTGCCGGCGGCGCGGCGGTGCTGCTGCACAACGTCTCGCACTGGACGGTGACCGGGCTCGAGGTCGTCAACGACAACGGCACAAACAACGTCGGGACGACGTCGGCCAGAGGCCTGAACCGCAGCGGCATCATGGTCTACAACACCAGCGGGACCGGCAAGTTCGGCATCGTCATCCGCGACAACTATGTCCACAGTGTCAACGGCTGCTTCGAGTGCTCCGGCGCCAACGCGCAGACCAACGGCGGCATCGCCGTTGTGGCCGACACGATGAACGGCCTGTCGAACGGCTCCAGCGGCTATGACGGCGTGCAGATCCTCGACAACGTCGTCGAACGCGTCGGCCGCACCGGCATCGTCTTCAACGACAATTCGACGGGCTTCCTCTTCTACCTCGTCGCCCAGAACGCGTTGAGCAAGAACGTCACGATCGCCGGCAACCGGCTGAAGGACATTGAAGGCGACGGCATCATCCTCGCCGGGTCGGTGAACAACCTTATCGAGCACAACCGGATCGACACGGCCGGCCTGGTCACTGTGCCCGGATCGACCCAGCCCGGCACCGTCGGCATGTTCATTGCCAAGACGACGAACAGCACGATGCAGTACAACGAGGTCTCCGGCGTGCGCTTCCACGTCGTCGACGGGCAAGCCTACGACGTCGACCTGATGACCAGCAACTCGGTCGTGCAGTACAACTACAGCCACGACAACGAAGGCGGCATGATCCTGCTGATGGGCGGCCTGTTCTCCGGCACGAACGCGACCGTGCGCTACAACCTCAGCGTCAACGATGCCTTCGTCACCAACGGCGTGTTCACGCTCTCCAGCGGCTTGATGTCAGGCGCGAAGATCTACAACAACACCGTCTTCATCGCGCCCGGTCTGACATCGCGCCCGACCTTCCAGTCCGGCTGGGACGGCGACAACCATAACGCCTGGACCTTCCGCAACAACGTGATCGTCAACCACGGCACCGGCACGTGGGAGCAGCCGATCGGCTCCGGCACGACGATCAGCCACAATCTCATCTGGGGCAACCACACCGCGGGTGAGCCGGCCGACGCCTACAAGATTATTGCCGACCCGCAGATGATCGCCCCGGCAGCGGTGGCGCCGGAAGGCCTCGCAGCGGTCGCGGGCTACGGGCTCGCGCCGACCTCGCCGGCGGCGGGCAGCGGCGCCGTCATTTCCGGAAACGGCGAACGCGATTACTTCGGCAACACGGTCCCGCCGGCCGCCGCGCCGACGCGCGGCTTTCACGAGGTAAACTGAGTCC
>JALYJV010000225.1 GCA_030775105.1 Pseudomonadota bacterium
GTGTGGTGTTGCGCAAATACAAGAACGTCAACTGTCTGACTGCGGCGGTGTTCGAACTGGAGCCGAAGACGCGCACGCTGCGTCACGAGCACGGCGAGCTGCAGTACGACACGCTGATCGTCGCAACCGGCGTCAAGCACCACTACTTCGGCCGTGACAGCTGGCGCCAGTTCGCGCCGGGCCTGAAGACGGTCGAGCATGCGCTGGAGATTCGCCGGCAACTGTTCTCGGCCTTTGAGCTGGCCGAAGCCAGCAATGATCCTGTTGAGCGCGCGCGCTTGATGCGCTTCGTCATCGTCGGCGGCGGTTCCACCGGCGTCGAACTCGCCGGGGCGATTGGCGAGCTGGCGCAGAAGACGATGGTCGCCGACTTCCGCAATATCGATTCGCGCGATGCGCAGGTGCTGCTGGTCGAAGGCGCCGAGAACGTCCTGCCCGTGTACGCGCCCAAGCTGCAGCAAGCGGCGCGCAGGCACCTTGAACAGCTCGGCGTCAGTGTGCGTACGCGCACGATGGTCGAAGACCTCGGCGCGGATTTCGTTCGCATGCGCAGTGGCAATGAGGTCGAGACCGTCGAAGCCGCGACCATCCTCTGGGCAGCGGGCGTGCGGGCCTCGTTCTTCGGCGAAATCCTCGCCGAACGCACTGGCGTGCTGCTCGATCGTGGTGGCCGCGTGAAGGTCGAGGCGGACTGTTCGTTGCCGGGCTATCCGGAAATTTTCGTCGTCGGCGATCTCGCACGCCTGACCGATGCTGTCGGCCGCGACGTGCCGGGTCTGGCGCCGGCGGCGATCCAGCAGGGTCGCTATGTGGCCGATGTGATCACCAGTCGCCTGCGCAACAAGGCCGCTCCCAAACCGTTCCGCTACCGCGATATGGGCTCGATGTCGGTCATCGGCATGAACCGCGCCGTCGGCGATCTGCGCTTCATCAAGGTCACCGGCATCGTAGCGTGGATGATCTGGGCCTTCGTCCACATCATTTCGCTGATCAGCGTCGAGCAGCGTCTGCGCGTATTTCTGCAGTGGACCTGGAAATACTTCACCCGCAAGGAAGGCGACCGGCTGATCACCGGGGCGCCGCCGAAGACCCGCCTGTTGCAGCAGGCGCACCAGAAGGCGCTCGACGACTAGGGCCGGGTAGCCGTACCGCGGCACTGTGTCACGTTTTCGCCATTTGACTGTCATACACTGATCAGCCTGATGCTCGGGATCAATGTGATGACCAACGAAGCGCCGACGCTGGAGCTCCAGCCCACAGACCTGTTCCTGAACCGCGAGCTGTCGCTGCTCGAGTTCAACCGGCGCGTGCTTGAACAGGCCAAGGACGAGCGCGTACCGCTGCTCGAACGCCTGAAGTTCCTATGTATCTCCAGCTCCAATCTCGACGAATTCTTCGAGATTCGCGTTGCCGGTCTGCAACAGATGGCCGAGCTGACGCCGAATCAGCGCGGGACCGAAGGCATGACCCCGGGCGAGACCCTTGCCGCGATCAGCGCCCGCGCGCATGAACTGGTCGACGCGCAGTACGACGTTTTCAACAACGTCATCCTGCCGGCGCTGGAGAAGGAACGCATCCGCTTCCTGCGGCGTTCGGAATGGACGCCGGAACAGGACGCCTGGCTCAAGAACTATTTCCAGAACGACCTGCTGCCGGTGCTTTCACCGATCGGTCTCGATCCGGCACATCCGTTCCCGCGCATTCTCAACAAGTCGCTGAACTTCATCGTCCAGCTGTCCGGCAAGGACGCGTTTGGCCGCAATACCGGATTCGCAGTTGTGCAGGCACCGCGTGCGCTGCCGCGCCTGATCCAGTTGCCGGCGGATGTGCCGGGGACCGGCCCCAGCGATTTTGTGTTCCTGTCGAGCATTATCCACGCCTATGTCGATGATCTGTTTCCCGGCATGGAAGCAACCGGCAGCTACCAGTTCCGCCTGACGCGCAATTCCGATCTGCTGGTCGACGAGGAAGAAGTCAAAGACCTGATGGAGGCGCTCGAAGGCGAGCTGTCGCAGCGCCAGTGGGGCGATATCGTCCGCCTCGAGGTCGCGCACAACTGCCCGGAACATCTGTGGCAGTACCTGATGGAAGTCGCGCAGTTGACGCCGGCTGATGTGTACCAGGTCAACGGCCCGGTCAACCTGCATCGCCTGATGACGATGCCGGACATGGTTGATCGCCCCGATCTCAAGTACGCCGCACATACGCCGCGCGTGCCCAAGGTGTTCAACGGTCCGGATCTGTTCGCGGCGATTCGCGAGCGCGACCTGCTGCTGCATCACCCGTATGAATCGTTTGTGCCGGTCGTCGATTTCCTGCGCCATGCAGCACGTGATCCCAAGGTGCTGGCGATCAAGCAGACGCTGTACCGCACCGGCGATAAGTCGGCGATCGTCGACGCGCTGCTCGAAGCGGCGCGCAACGGCAAGGAAGTCACCGTCGTCGTCGAGCTGCGTGCGCGCTTCGACGAAGAGGCCAACATCGATCTCGCCGAACAGTTGCAGGATGTCGGCGCGCACGTGGTCTATGGCGTGGTCGGCTACAAGACCCATGCGAAAATGTGCCTGGTCGTGCGCCGTGAGGATGCGTCTGCACCCGGCGCCTCCAGCCTGCGCCACTACGCGCATCTGGCCACCGGTAACTACCATCCGCGCACGGCGCGCATGTACACCGACTACGGTCTGTTCACCGCCGATCCTCAGATCTGCAAGGACGTCCATGCCGTGTTCCTGCAGCTGACCAGTCTTGGCAAGCTGACCAAGCTCAACCGTCTGCTGCAGTCGCCGTTCACGTTGGCGAAGATGCTGCACGCCAAGATCGATCGCGAAATCGAACACGCCAAGGCGGGCAAGCCGGCGACCATCCTCGCCAAAATGAACTCGCTGGTCGAACCGGAGATCATCCAGGCGCTGTATCGCGCTTCAAAAGCCGGCGTGAAAATCCGGCTGATCGTGCGCGCGATGTGTTCGCTACGCCCAGGTGTGTCGTGTCTGTCCGAAAACATCGAAGTGCGTTCGATCATCGGCCGTTTCCTCGAACACCAGCGTTGCTATTACTTCGGCAATGGCGGCGACGGCGAGCTGTACCTGTCGAGCGCCGACTGGATGGAGCGCAATCTGTTCCGCCGGGTCGAAGTCGCTTTCCCTGTGCTCGACAAGAAAATCCGCGAGCGCATTCTCGGCCATCTGCACGCCTACTTCGCCGACACCGCGCAGAGTTGGTTGCTGCAGGCCAACGGCAGTTACAGCCAGCCGCTTCAGGATGGCAGCGTGGCAGTGCAGCAGAAGTTTCTCGACGATGGCGGGTAGGGATCGGATCCCGTAGCCCGGACTGCGTCCGGGCAACCACTCAGGTCAGCAGCTTCACCTTGAGCTGCGCCGCCGTCAGGTATTCGGTTTCCTGTTCGAGATCCGCAATCGTCAGCGGGTGATCCGCCAGCCAGGTCTTGCGGCTGAAGCTCAGGTCGTAGCCACGGCGGTTCGCGGTGACGCGCACCGGTGGATTGAGATCGGGCGCACGTGAGCGATGCAGCAGGTATGCGAGCCGCAGGATCATCGCCAGGCGCTTGAGGGGTTCGACCCAGATCGTCGGGACTTCGTCGAAGGTTTCCAGTGCGAAGCGGCCGCGATGCAGTCGCACCAGCGCGGCGAGCAGCCGCTGCTCGGTCTGCGAGAAGCCCTGCAGATCGCTGTTGCGTACGATGTACTGGCTGTGCTTGTGATAGCCGTTATGGGTGATCGCGAGGCCGACTTCATGCAGGCGCGCCGCCCATTCGAGGTACTGGCGCGCGAGGCGCGACTCCAGTCCCCAGGTCTTGCCGACCTGATCCAGAATCTTCAGCGCGGTCTGCGAGATGTTGTCGGTATGGGTCTGATCGACCGCATAACGACTCGCCATCGCCCGCACCGAGTCATTGCGCACATCGCGATTGCTGAGACGACCGAGCAGGTCGTAGACCACGCCTTCGCGCAGTGCGCGTTCCGAGGTTTGCATTTCCTCGATGCCGAGGGCATCGAACACGCCGGCGAGCACGGCGAGGCCGCCGACGAATACCGGGCGACGGTCGTCGCGGAGATCGAGAAAGTCGATTTCATCAACGTGCTTGCGCGACAGCACAAGTTCGACTGCGCGCTCGATGTCGAGACGGCCGATATGTTGGTCGCTCCAGCCCTGCGCGCGGATCACGCGCCAGATGCCGCGCACGGTGCCGGAGCTGCCGATGGCGACATCCCAGCCGGCCTTGCGATAGCGCCGTTCGAGGAACTCCAGTTCGACCCGGGCCGCCAGGCGCGCGCGGCGGAAGTTCGCCGGGCTGATCTTGCCGTCGCCGAAGAAGCGCTGGGTGTGCACGACGCAGCCGAGCGAGACCGACTCCATCATGCGCGGACTGGCGCCGCGGCCGATGATCAGCTCAGTGCTGCCGCCGCCGACATCGACGACCAGGCGCCGCGCGCTGGCGCTGTCCATGCCGTGGGTGACGCCGCCATAGACCAGGCGGGCTTCCTCGAGCCCGGAGATGATTTCGATTTCGTGGCCGAGCGCGGCCTCGGCAGCGAGGTGGAAGTCGCGGCTGTTGCGCAGTCGGCGCATCGTATTGGTGCCGACCGCGCGAACTCGCTCGGGGGCAATGCCACGCAGACGCTGGCCGAAGCGGCGCAGGCAGTCGAGTGCGCGCAGGACCGCGTCGGGCTCCAGGCGTTTGTCGACATCCAGACCACCGGCGAGGCGCACCGGCTCGCGCAGACGGTCGACGACCTGGACGTCGGTGCCGTCGGCACGGGCGACGATCATGTGGAAGCTGTTGGAGCCCAGATCGACCGCAGCCACCTCATGCGGGCCATTCGGCGTGCCGTTGAAGACAGTGCTCATTGACACAGAAACCCGCAAAGCTCCGGATCGACCGGATCGGAGAGAGCGGGGGCAAGCTGGCGGGCAGTTCGGCAGTACTGAAGCGGCATGCGTTGATTTTGAAGGGTTCGCAAAGGTTTTGCGTAGCGCCGGATGCGGCTTTCGAGCGTCGGCAGGGTAGCAGCTTGACTGTTGCGGTCACTATCTCAGGTGAGTCCTACCCGCGCCGCGCGTTGACCCGAGCGCGCAATTCCCTGAACATATCGCCCCTTGTATCGACACTTACTGTAGTTTCCCTGGAGTCCCAGACATGAAGCATGCGCGTTGGGGCGTGATCGCCCTTGCCGCCGCTATCTTTGCGCCCGTTGTTTCGGCGCAAGGCGACGCCGACGCGGGTCGCGTCAAGGCCAATACCTGCATGGGGTGCCACGGCATTCCCAAGTACAACAATGCCTATCCCACCTATCGCGTGCCGAAGCTCGGCGGGCAGTCGGCGGCTTATATGGAAGATGCGCTGAAAGCCTATCGTTCCGGCGCCCGTCCGCACGGAACGATGCACGCGCAGGCCTCTAATCTGTCCGATCAGGACATCGCGGACATTGCGATTTTCATGTCCACGGTCGCCGCACATTAAGGATAGAGACATGAAGCGCATCATTGCTGTTGTCCTGTTGTCTGGCCTGTCGCTGACCGCGGCCGCCGAGATTGCGGTGCCGGAAAAGGCCGCGGCCTGTGCCGCCTGTCACGGCGAAGGTGGGGCCAAGCCCATCACTCCGAACTATCCGATTCTTGCCGGCCAGTACGCCAACTATCTTGAGCATACGCTCAAGGAATACCGCTCCGGCGTGCGCAAGAATCCGGTGATGTCTGCCCAGGCCGTCAGCCTGACGGACAAGGAGATCAAGGAGCTGTCGCATTACTTCGACCGCTATCCGAGCACGCTGCACACGCCGAACGTGCATGCTACGGCCGGCGCGGCGCATCGCGAGTAAGGCTGCGATCCTGCGGCTGGTGGTTCACAGCTGCTGAATCAAAAAAAGCACGGCTTGGCCGTGCTTTTTTTGTGGGCCCGAATTGCAGTCGCGCAGGTATACTGCCCCTGCGAATTGCGGCGCTGGGGCGCCGATGTACACCAGAAAAAACGGAGAACGCAGATGAAAGGTTTGGCTGCTTTGGGTGGATTGCTGCTGGCCGCGCCGCTGGCTGCATTGGCAGGGCCGATGAGTTACGTCGACGCCTACTACATTCCGGATACCACGCTGGAGTTCGAAGGCAACAATGCCGGCGTCGAATCCGATGATGGCGACGGTTTCGGCGTCAAGCTCGGCGGAATGCTCGGCGAGAGCCTGTTCATCGCTGGCGAGTACCAGTCGTCCGACTACGAGTTCGGCAATGTCTCGACGACCGCAGAAACCACGCGCATCGGTCTGGGTTACCACTTCGGGCTGCCGCTGTACGTCCTCGGCGAATATGTCCGCAACGAGCTGTCCAGCGAGCTCGGCAATTTCGGCGCCTCGGGCGATGAGGACGGCTACGCCGCGCACCTTGGTGTCAAGTTCAACATCATCGACATGCTGACCCTCGATGCCCGTGGCGGATATCTCGATGTCGGCGATGCCGACGGTTTCGAGTATGTCGTTGGTCTTGGCCTGAACCTCGATCGCAACTTCGGCCTGTTCGCCGACTATCGCGTCAGCGAACTGAAGGGCGAGAACGACATCAAGGGCACGATCGAAGACGTCCGCGCCGGTCTGCGCTTCCGCTTCTGATCCGAGCATTTTCGCATACAGAAAGGCCCCGTTCAGCGGGGTCTTTCTTGTTGCGCGGCGATGTCTGGTCCCGCAGCCATTGCGGTCGCATAATCGGTACGCCCAGCTCATGCGTGGGCGGTCACTACAACCAGAATGAGGAGCACCCATGCGCACATTTGTCGCCCTGGTCCCGGCACTGCTACTCGCAGCGCCGCTGAGCGCCTATGCCCGTCACACTGGCAACAACCTCGATGTCTATTACATGAGCAGCGGTCTGGAGATCACCGTCCCTGGTTTTGACTCGTTTGATGACAGCGGCGATGGCTTCGGCGTCAAAGGCCAGTTCTCGTTCGCGCCGGATCTTTTCATCACCGGTGAATATCAATCGACCACACTCGACGATCTGGATGCCGATCTCGACCAGCTGCGTATCGGCATCGGCGGTCGTGCCCAGATCGGCCAGCAGCTCTGGGGCCGGCTGCAGGGCGAGTACTTCGATGCCGAGTACGACGGTGAGGACCTCGACGATGGCTTTGGCATGCATGCGGGCATCGAGTTCGATGCCGAACCGGTGTTGATCTACGCTGATCTCGGCTACCTCATGCTCGGCGATGCCGACGGCCCGGAATTCCTGATCGGCGCCGCTTTCGAGTTTGCGCCTTCACTGGGCGTATTCGTCGACTACCGCCTGACGTCGCTGGAAGTCGATGACGGTACTGACACCGAGTTCGAGTTCGATGATTTCCGCGCGGGCGTGCGCTTCACGTTCTGATCGCCCTGCGTGGCATGAATCCACAGGCCCCGGACCAGACCGGGGTTTTCTGTGTCTTTTCCATTGCAATCGGGCACGGCTGGCGCTGACGCGCCCACGGGGTCAAAATGGACCCAGCTCGGGGGTTCTGTATCGGGCTGTGTTGCCCACCATAAACGGAGAAATAGAATGCGCAAATTGGGTGCTCTGTGTGCCGCAGCCCTTCTCGGTCTGCCGCTGACCGCGATGGCTGAAGGCCTGTCGTACAGCTACCTCGAAGGTGGCTATGTCTCGTCGGAGCTGGACGATGGGGATGTCGAGGCGGACGGTTTTCGCGCCAAGCTGTCGGTGCTGATCAACGAAGGCGTCTATGTCCACGGCGGCTACGCGGAAGCCGAGACCGACGAGAACGCGATCGGCGCGACGTTCACGACGAAGAACATCACCGCGGGCCTGGGCGTGCGTTTCGCGCTTTTTGATGCCACCGACCTGAACATCGAAGGTGCCTGGCTCAACGGCAAGCTGGAGCGCGACGGCGCCGCCCTCGACACCGATGTCGAAGACGATGGTTACACGATCGGCGCAGGTGTCCGTCACCTGTTCTTCCCGCAGCTTGAAGCTGGGCTCAAGGCCGACTACAGCGATATCTTCGACGACGACGATTTCGCCTACACCGGCTCGGTGCTCTTCCACGTTATTCCGGCACTGTCGATCGGCGGCTCGTACACGATTGCGGACAACGCCGACACCTGGACCGCAGGACTGCGCTTCAACTTCTGAAGCGCCCAGGCCGCAAGGTCGGTGCAGTAAGCAGAACGCCCCATGCAGATGGGGCGTTTTTCATTGCGCGACGTTCAGAGTGCTTCAGCCCGCCAGATTCATGTACCGCTCCAGCCACGGCGCCGGCCGGATCACCCGGTACCACTTCGAGCCGATGCCGACCACCGCTTCCTCCGGCTTGGGCGTGCCGTGGAACACCAGCACGCGCGCCTGGTCCGGCAGCCGCGGTGTCTGCCACAGCCCGAACGGCAAAGGCCGCACGCAGTGGTACTTGTAGCTGACGCACCATTCTTTCGGCCAGTACTGCAGCAGGCCCTTGCGGCGCATGTAGTCCGACATGAATTCCTGCTCGTTGCGGTAGTCGTCGAACACCCGCGGGCCGAGGGCCTTGAGTTCCGTATACAGATCGTCGTGAGCGCCGGCGTTGTAGCGGAAGACAGACGTGTTGCCGGTGAAGCTGTGGCGGTAACGCAGACGCTTGTAGTCCTTGATCACGCGGAACTCGCCCGGCAGCTCGAACAGTACATCGAGCTTGTCGACCAGTACGACGTCCAGATCCATGAACACGGTCGGCCCCTTGGGTCCGCCTAGCGCCGGATCGAACAAGCCGAGCTTGCGCCAGCCGCGGTTGAGGCGGTCGCCAACGACCGGCACGTCGGGCAGTGGCAGCACCTTGATCTCCGGATCGATGCCCTCCGCGTGGTCGGTCACGCACCAGAAGCGAAGATCGCCGCCGACCCAGTGCCGGACCATGCGATACAGGCGATTGACGTCTTCGGCGGGAAACTTGGTTCCCCACTTCATGCAGATGACCTGCCGCGGCGCGCCTGCGCTCATGTGTTTTCCCACATCCGGTGATGACAGCCGATATATTACCCGTCCTCAGGTCCGCAGCCCGTCAACGTCGCCATGAACACCCCGGTCGCCAGCGTCATCATCACGACCTACAACTCGCCTCGCGCACTGCGGCTGGTGCTGGCCGGTTACTGCCGCCAGGACCGTCAGGATTTTGAGGTCGTCGTCGCCGACGACGGCTCGCGTGACGAAACCCGCCTGATGATCGAAGAGATGGCGGCGAAAGCACCTATTGCGATCCGTCATGTCTGGCAGCCGGACGACGGTTTCCAGAAGTGCCGGATCCTCAACAAGGCGATCATCGCGTCGGCGTCCGACTACATCATCATGACCGACGGCGATTGCGTCCCGCGCGCGGATTTTGTCTCGACACATATCGCGATGCGCGAGCGCGGCCGCTTTCTCTCTGGCGCGCTGTTCCGTCTGTCGATGCCGGTGACCGAGGCGGTCACCGAAGCCGATGTCGAAACGCAGCGCGTGTTCGATGCGGCCTGGCTGCGGGCCAATGGCCAGCCATGGAATCCGCGCAAATTCTGGAAGATCACGCGAAGTCCCGGCTGGGCGCGAATCTACGAAATGATTGCAACGGCGTCGTCCGGATGGAATGGCGCCAACTCGTCATGCTGGAAAGACGATGCTCTCCGCGTGAATGGTTTCGATGAGCGCATGGGCTACGGCGCACTGGATCGAGAGTTTGGGCATCGCCTCGTCAATGCGGGAATCACCGGCAAGAAAGTTCGCTATCGAGCGGTGTGAGTGCACCTGGAGCATAAGCGCAGCTACGAATCGAAGAAAGGCTGGGACTTCAACAAGTCGGTCATCAAGGAATCCATCGAAACCCGCAAGATTCGCTGCGTCGACGGTATCGACCGGCATCTGACCGCCGGCAGCGACCTTTTCTCAAGCTAGAGCGGCTCGTCCCTGGAAGCTGGGCGTGGAGTGCGTGCGTTCGCCAGCCGCACAAACAGGTCTTCGTAGCGCTGGTCCATGAGCTCCCGGCTGTGCCGTTCCAGCGCCGCGGTACGTGCCGCGCGCCCCAGAGCTGCAGCCTGTTCGGGTGCCCGCAGCAGCGACTCGAAGACGTCGGCCAGGGCTTGCGGATTCTTCGCCGCGGCAAGCCGGCCGTTGACGCGATCCTCGATCAGCTCGCGTACGCCGATGACGTCACTCCCCACGACGGCACATCCAGCCGCCATGCCCTCGACCAGTGCCAGCGGCATGCCTTCGTAGTGGGTGCTGAGCACGGCGATCTGGTGCTTGAGCAGCAGTTCGGGAACGTTTCGACAGACGCCGAGAAACTGAACCTGATCGTCGAGCTTCAACTCGCGGCACAGTTTTTCCGCGCTGCGCCGGTGGCTGGACTTGCCGCCGCCCGCGAACAGCACCGGCGGCCGCAGATTGCGTTCGCGCAGCAGGGCAATCGCACGCAGCAAGGTGGCGTGATCCTTCTGCCGCCCGAACCGCGAGACCATGACGATGCCCGGGATACGTTGGTCAAACGGGTAGGCATCTGCGCCGGCAAAAGGCTCGAGACGTACCCCATTCGGGATGGCCATGGTGCGATCTGCCGGAAAGCCCATCTCCAGCAAGCTGGTGCGAACGCCTTCGGAGACGCCGACGATCGCGGCGGTGCGCTGCGCCAGCCAGCGCGCCTGCGCAAGGCGCCAGCGGGTGTAGCGCTCGCGTGAGTTGTGCTCGACATGAACCAGGCTCGGCACTTTCGCCAGCAATCCGGCATAGCGCCCCCACAGGTGCTCGCTGAATCCGTGCGCCACCAGAACGTGAGGCTGGAACTCCTTGCAGATCCGAACCAGGCTCCAGATCGTCGCCGCATGAGTCCAGCCGGTAACGGTCCTGATCGGGACGCCGGATTGTTCAAGTTCGGTGATGCGCGCGGGGTCACCGCGCATCTTTCGTCGCAGTACCAGCAGGGGCTGGATCTGCTCGCCGGCACGTTCGGCGTTGACCAGCGCGAGGGCGACCTGCGTGGCCCCGCCAGAGAAGCCGCCCGTCACGAAATGCAGGACGCGGATGCGTTCCGCCGCAGGGTGCTTCGGCGATTCGGCCATGGTGTTCATCGGGTGCACAGGAGGTCGGGGCGGACGGGGTTGCGCTAGGCGACGGCCGCGTTCCTGCGCTCGAACATCCAGTTGAGCTTGGTCGTGCGGACCTGTGCATAGCCGGCGCCACCGAGGATGCGCAGGATGTCCGCGCAGGTATCGTCCTTGTACTCGGTGACGATGGCCTTGGGCCACAGGCTTTGCGGTGCGTTGGCAAAGAAATGGCCGAGCACGCGGATCTCGTGGCCCTCGACATCGATCTTGAATGCATCGACCCGGGTGACGCCCCGGCTCTGCAGCAAAGACACCAGTGTGTCTACAGGAACCGTCAGCGTGTTGGCGCCGGCCGGTGCGTCGACCAATGCGTTCTGTCCGCGCTGCGTCACGCTCAGCTCGAGCTGAGCCTCACCCTGCTTGTCGCTCAGCGCGACCGGGCAGACCTCGATGTTCTGGATGTCGTTGCTCGCGAGGTTGAAAGCGATGCGCCGGCGCATTTCCGGATCGGGCTCGACGGCGAGGATGCGGATGTCCGCGCCGAAACGGCTGCGCATCGCGAAGCTGTAGGCGCCAGCATTTGCGCCGATGTCGATGAAGGTTCCGCTCGGCGACAGATGTGATGCCAGCCAGTCCAGCTCGGCACGGTCGAAGAACTGCGGGGTGAACAACACCTTGGCTTCGGAGATGTTGCCGCGTGGCAGCAGGCGCAGGCGCAGGCCCCATACCACGATGTCAAAGGCATGATCCGCACCGTACTTCAGCGGGCGCCGCAGAATCAGCGCGATGCGATAGAGCAGCGGCAGTTTCGCACTCAGGCTGTGACAAGCCTGGATCAGCCAGCGGCTGATGCCGGTTGGCGCGAGCAGGCCCCAGGGCCGTTCGGAATCAAACTGCGGTACGGGATTGCTCATGGTGATCGCGAATTCTGGCGGCTGTTTCCGAAGGAATTGTGACGCCCACGCCGCGCAATATCCTGCGGGGCTGCGGATGACATGAATGGCGCACAGTCTCGACGGCGGCCGCGCCGTACGCAAGCCGGGAAATCCCGGTGATGCGGGCTCAGTCCGTGCCGATGCGGTTGATTTCGTGCAGCAGCCGCTGCAGGGCGCCACGGTTGGCGGCGACGGCCTGCTGCGCGCTTTGCCCCGCGCTGCGGCGCGCAGCGGCATCGCCAAACCATGCAGCGAGCGCGGTGGCCAATCCGGGCGTATCGGCCACTTCGATCCCGCCATGACCCAGCAGCAGATCGCGCGCGGCGATGAAGTTCTGCATGTGCGGTCCGAACAGCACCGGCAGGCCGATGGCGGCGGGTTCGAGAATGTTGTGCCCCCCCACCGCAACCAGACTTCCGCCGACAAACGCGATATCCGCTGCGCCCAGATACACGAACATCTCGCCCATGCTGTCGCCGAGCAGGACCTGTGTCCGGGCATCGCCAGCGTTCTGTGCTCGACGCCCCCCGCGCAGGCCACTGTGCTCGATCAGTTGCCAGCAGGCATCGAAGCGCTGCGGGTGACGCGGCACAAGGATCAACAGCGCATCAGGCTGGGATTTCAGCAGCTGCTGATGGGCGGCCAATGCCGCCGCTTCTTCGCCTTCGTGCGTGCTGGCCGCGACCCACACCGATCGACCTGCGCCGAAGCGCGAGCGCAACTCCGTGCCCGAGGCCAGCTGTCCGGCCGGTACTTCGACATCGAACTTGATGTTGCCGACGGTCATCACCGCTGGTGCGCCAAGTTCGTTGAAGCGTTGAGCATCCACATCGGACTGCGCCGCGACCATCGTGCATGCGGCGAGCGTGTCGGCGATCAGGCCTTCGATCCGCCGATAGCCGTGCATCGAACGTTCCGACAAGCGTGCATTGGCGACGATGAGCGGGATGCCGCGTCGGGCCAGTGCGCGATACAGGTTGGGCCACAACTCGGTCTCAATGATGATTGCCTTGCGCGGGCGCAGCGCATCGATGAAGCGTGCGACTGCCCATGGCAGATCGAAGGGCAGATAGCCATGCACGACGCGATCACCCCAGAGCCGTACGATCTGCTGCGATCCGGTGGCGGTGAAGCAGCTGACGGCGATCTGACGATCGCCATGCTGCGCGAGCAGCTGATTGATCAATGGTGCAGCGGCAAGCACTTCGCCAACCGATGCGGCATGCACCCAGATCGCAACGGGTGCTGCGCTCGACGGCAGGAAGCCGAAACGTTCGAGCCAGCCGCGGCCAGTGCGTTGCGCGCTGCGATCGCGCAGCCACAGTGCCAGACTCGCTGGCAGGCTCGCGAGGGCAATCAGCAGTGTGTAGACAAAGCGGCTCAAGCGTCGGACCGATAGCCTGCGAGCATCGCTTGCCAAGCCGCGTCATCGAAATGGAATGTTGCCGACTTCTCTCCGGCAAGACGTACGAACTTGTCGAGCGAGCGGCGCAGGCGCGCAATGCCGGACGCCAGCAGCGCCGGCGAGGCGTTGCGTCGCGCACCATCGAAATCGAGCAGGAAGAAACGGCTTTCACCTGCGCGCCACAGGATGTTGCGGGCGTTGAGATCGCTGTGGTGGATGCCGGCCTGATGAAAGCGGGCAATGGTCTGTCCCAGCGTCACCCAGACCGCAGTCGGCAGTGCTTCGCGCCCGAGCGTGTCGGCCAACGGTTCGGCATCGGCGACCAGCGCGGTGATCAGGTCCGCACGGTAGAACAGGCCGCTGCGCTGCACGCGCGCGGCAACGGCCTGCGGGACCGGAAAGCCCAGGGTATGCAGCTCTGCCAGCAGATGCCATTCGCGCCAGGCTCGCGTGCGCGCCAGACCGGTCCAGACGTACTGGTCGTGAACCAGTCGGCCTATCAGGCCGCCACGTCGATAG
>JALYJV010000226.1 GCA_030775105.1 Pseudomonadota bacterium
GTATTCGTCAAGGGCGACCCGCTGATCAGTTGCCTGTGGGCGACGTTCTCGATCGCCGCGCCGCCGATCGAACGGTTCTTCATCAGGGCTCTCAAGCCGACCGTGGATACGATCACTGGCGACGAGAAGTTGATTGCGGACGTGAAGGCAATGATTGCTCAAGAGGTAAACCACTCCGCGGCACACATCATTTTCAACAAGCACCTGGAAAGCATAGGCTTCGACGTCAAGGCCGCGACCCTGCAAATCGAGGACACACTCAGGAAAATGACGGTGGGCTTTAGCCCGGTCGACATGATGGGAGTGGTCGCTGCTGGCGAACATGGCCTGTATTCTTTCGCGCTGGCATTCATCCGGAATCCCGCGATTCGAGAATCCATGAATCCTCAGGTCGAGCGTCTGTTTCACTACCACCTGCTCGAAGAAGCAGAGCATGGTGCGGTTAGCCACGATCAGTATCGCTATTTCGCCGGCAACAACTACTTTCACCGGCTCAAGACGGCGTTGAGAACACGGCACCTCTTCAGCATGCTGACCGGCACGGTCATGACTTTGTCCGGGCAACTGGGGATCAAGATCACCTGGCGAAACCGCCTCGCCTTCCTCTCCTATCTCTGGATCTATCCTGGGCTTCTTCGTCATATGGCCGGTAACCTCGCGGGCTATCTGGCACCTTGGTACAAGCTCACCTTCAGCCATGAAGACCAGGAATTTCTCAAGAAATGGAATGACGAGCTTTATGCCGGGCAGCCTCAGTAGGGAATAAGGCGCCGATGGGGTCGCATTCAGGGCTTCCGTTGCGTATGGCCAGAGCGCTCATCGCTGCAATGATGGTTCTCTACTCGGCCGGCCCCGCGGCGGAAGAACTCTGGAAGAGGGTGAAGAGTCAGGATGGTATTGAAGTCTTCAGTCGTCCGGTCGCCGGTTCTCCCTTCAATTCCCTGCGCGGCGTGATGCGTGTGAACGCAAGTCTCAATGCCGTCGTATCGCTACTGCGTGATTACGAAGCGCGGCCGGCCTGGGATTCTCTGTGTGCCGAGTCGCGGGTGTTGCAGTCCATCAGCGCGACCGGGGAACTTGTTTATCTGCACGATGACCTGCCTTGGCCCGTCACCGATCGCGACATGGTGATGGAGGTCAAGTGGTCGCAGGATCCCGTCTCGCGGGTGGTGACCATGCAGGCGACTGCGGTCAATGGCGGCGTGCCAGAAAACGCAGATCGCATTCGCCTCACCCAAGCCGTCAACTCCTGGGTGCTGACGCCACTTGAGGGCGGCATTGTCGAAGTAAGTGCCGAGGCTCACCTCGATCCCGCGGGGCCGCTGCCATCGTGGCTGATCAACTATTTGGCCAAAGATGCTCCGTACAACTCGCTGCAAAAAATTCGGGAGCTGATCAAGAATGAGAAGTACGCGCGGAGCAAGCTCGCGTTCGTCAGCGAGCGGTAAGGTCACCACTTTGTAGAGACCCAGATGAAAACAATCGCGACGATCTACGCCAGCATTCTGCTGCTCATGGGGCTGGCCTATGTGTTTGCGCCGGGAATACTGTTCAGCTCTGTCGGAGGCACCCTCGAAGCGGGTGCCGCGACAACCGATTTCAGGGCAACGTATGGCGGCGCGCACATCGCCTTGGGCTTTTTTTGCCTGCTGCGTCGGAGCAACGCGAACGATCTTTACGGAACGTTCATCCTGCTCTCCGCTGTGATGGGCTTCGTCGGTATTGTCCGCATTGCTGGAGTGCTGCTTGACGGTGGGGCGCAGACCCTGAACATCCTTGCCAGCACCTCTGAAATAGCCAGTGGCTGCTTGATGCTGTATTGCGCCGGCAGGGTTCGGCGAGACATCAAGTCGCCCAACATGGACCGGTGACATTCCGGGGCTTTCCCAGCAACCGCTCTGCGTCACCGTCGCGCTGGTTCCAACCTGGTGGGTGAAGAATCTCGTGCGCCAGCGTGCGGTAGTAGCAAGGGCGCGTTGAATCTCAGCAGCGGCACCGCCGACTTCCATGCCCATCAATGGATGTACCTGGCGATGCTGTGCTGGCCAGCCTCATCGGGTACGTCACCAGGATGCTGGCCCTGGAAATGATGTTCCGCTACATGGATATCTCGGCTTTTACGCATAGCTTCTCCAACTGGAGGAGAAAGACTCCCCCAGGTTCAGAGTCAAAATACTCTCGTAGTCGAAAGCGTTTCGCTACTCAACGCGGGGTAACGTCGTGACTTCCATAGCGGCGAGTCAGGGGTGCACCGCCGCCTATCACTAGAGTATCGACGTTACCCGATACGGCTCGCTGAGCCGTCGCGCGAAAGCGGCGTGGAGACTCCTTGAATCTTCGCTTGAACATCCGGGTGAAATGCGCAGCACTCTTGAAGCCTGCCCGATATGCGATCTCACTGACCATCGCGTCGTTGGACGTAGAAGTCGATAACCACTGGGCCGCCATATTCAGGCGCTTCCTCCAGACCAGTTCTGAGAACGTGGTCTCCTGCCTCTGAAAAAGCGAAAAGATGTATCGAGGCGACACGCCGCAACCTTCGGCGACCGCGCGTACGCTGAGTTTCGGATCGGACAGATGAAGGTCTATAAAACGCATCACCGCACGCAGGCGCATATCAGCATGACTGGGGCGTTGTGACATGCCCGAATTGTGGCATTTGATGGCGTCGGAAAGTGATGCCAACGCAGCTTCAACCAACAGCCGCGCGGCAGGCTCGCTGATCTCACCTTGATCATCGACAACGTCTTCTAGAATGCGCTCTGCGATTTTGAAACTGCGCCCTGTGGCAGACACGCAAAATCCTGCAGCCACTTCTAGACAAATATGGTGACGCATCATGTGCGTCGGGACGATCAGATGAATCGCCTCATACGCATCGTCATTGCCGACTCCACACTCCAGAAGAAACGGTGCGATTGATTTCATAACAACGAAATCACCTGCCTGGGCGACGGCTTCTCCGCTGGGGTACTCCAGGCGAAGACCCCCTTTCGTGACGAAGCAAAGCACCACGACGTCGGTCGCGTCTTCCCGAATATGAGTCCATGAGCGACGAAATGATTGCCGTGCACGAGAGCGGGCATGGATAAGGGAGCAAGCCCCAATTGTCTTGCAATGCATTTGAACATCTAACGCAGGGTCGGCCTCGATCAGGTAATCACCCCTGTACGAGTCGTGATTCCATAGACCATGGAACGCGTTCATTCCGTTTTCGATATGGCGACGATCAAATAGGTGCTGCAGGGGGTCACCCATCCTGACCGACCCCCGTGTAGCCCCATTTCATGTCCGATCTGACGTTGATGTCGAACGGCGTCTGAGACATTGTTTTTGTAGCCGGCTTAGCAGTTCTGGACGACATGCACTTTTTATCGGAGTCAATCAACTGCTCGCGCGCAGTAGCGCGAACCTAGAATGATCCTGCGGCGGGCGACCACAGACCGGAATGTTCAGAGCTGGTGATTACTTGCTCGAAGTGACATTGCACCCCATGGATGGGGCGGGTGATTACGAAAACATCTCGTTTCTGAGCCACGTCGGACTTTTACCAGTCCACCGTGTGAGGCTATAGCAACTTGAGTATCGAAAGGCACAAGCGGCAGCCACGGGTGACTCATGCCGAGCCGCCCTCGGCGTACCTTCGGAAAAGCGTGCTCGCGGCGTTTGGCCCGGCGTTACAGGCGGACTTCCTTCGGGGCCGATGAGTCGGGGGTTCAAAGGCGGAAATTCGCTGCGATCCAGATCGAACGGTAAGCTGCTCGTCCCCGCCCGCATCGAGGTTCCGTCATGCTGCACCAGCCCCAGTTGATCGCCACCCTGGCAACTGCGCTGGGAATGGCCTTGTTTGGCGGCGCGCTGGCGGCGCGTATGAAGTTGCCACCGATCATCGGCTATCTGGTTGCAGGAATCCTGATCGGTCCGTTTACCCCCGGATTCGTGGCGGACAAGGATATTGCTGCCCAGCTTTCGGAAATCGGCGTCATTCTGCTGATGTTCGGCGTCGGCATGCACTTTTCGATTCACGACCTCATGGAGGTCCGGCGCATCGCAATCCCCGGTGCCGTGGGGCAGATCCTGGTTGCCACGGCGATCGGTATCGGCTTGGCGCATGTCTGGGGTTGGTCGCTGGCGGCGGGGCTGTGCTTCGGATTGGCCCTTTCGGTCGCCAGTACCGTGGTGCTTCTGCGCGCACTCGAGCAGATGGGCAAGTTGGATTCCCTGAACGGGCGCATCGCCATCGGATGGCTGGTGGTCGAGGATCTGGCGATGGTCATTGCGCTGGTGTTGCTGCCGGTTGCTGTTGAGTTCATGGGCACTTCCGGCACCGGCGCGATGACAGACATCATGGTGCTGATTACGCAGCTGGCGATCGTCGTGGGGAAAATCGCGCTGTTCTTCGTCCTGATGTATGTGATTGGAATGCGGGTCTTCCCGTGGCTGTTCGCGCAGATCGCCCATACCGGGTTTCGTGAGTTGCTCACGCTGTTCGTCATCTGCGCGTCGCTCGGCATCGCCTACGGCTCGGCCGAGCTGTTCGGCGTTTCCTTCGCGCTCGGAGCGTTCTTCGCTGGTGTCGTGATCAACGAATCGCAGCTGAGCAGCCGCGTTGCCGCCGAATCGATTCCGTTGCAGAACATTTTCACGGTGCTGTTCTTCGTCTCGGTCGGGATGCTGTTCGATCCCTCGATCCTGTTGGAGCGACCGTTGCAGGTGCTTGCCGTACTCGGCGTCGTGGTTGTCGGAAAATCGCTGGCAGCTGTTCTGATCGTTCTGCTGTTCGGCTATCCGTTGAAGACTGCAGTGATGGTCGCAGTGAGCCTGGCGCAGATCGGCGAGTTCTCGTTCATCATCGCTGCTCTCGGCGTACAGCTCGGCATCCTGAGCCCTGAAGCGCAGAGCCTGATTCTGTCCGGGGCCTTGCTGTCTATCGCGCTCAATCCCCTGCTGTTCAAGCTGATCCAACCCCTGGAGCGGATTGTCGACAGCAACAGGCGTCTGGCGTGGCTCGGGCGCTTGGGGCAGGCAAGAATCCGGATCGCAGACGACGAGAAGCCGATCACCGAGCTCCACGATCATGTG
Organism: Pseudomonadota bacterium; assembly: GCA_030775105.1. Classification (GTDB taxonomy): domain Bacteria; phylum Pseudomonadota; class Gammaproteobacteria; order Nevskiales; family Nevskiaceae; genus Solimonas. The sequence continues at coordinate 5,083 of JALYJV010000226.1, forward strand.
GTCGTCGTCGGCTATGGCCGCGTCGGGCGTGCCCTGTGCAAGATTCTGGTGCAGGCCGAAGTGCCATTTGTTGTCATCGACAACAACCGTGAGCATGTGGCGCGTTTGCGCAAGAAAGGGATGCTCACAATCAGCGGCGATGCCGCGATGCCGGATGTTCTACAACAGGCGCGGCTGGCGCATTGCAAGTTGCTGGTCCTTGCCGTTTCGGATGCATTTCATTCCCGCCGGATCCTCGAAACCGCGCGCAGGGTCTGTCCGGGCATTGATACCGTTGTTCGCACGCACAGCGAGGAAGAACGTGCCTTTCTCGAGCGCGAAGGCGTCGGGCTTGCGCTGATGACGGAACAGGTTCTCGCAGGCGTGATGGCCAAGCACGTGCTGGAGGTCTATCGCATGTCTGATCTGCTCAGCGAGGCGCGCTGACGAAACGAAAGCCCCCGATCTCTCGGGGGCTTTGTACGCTGCGCATGGCGCAAGGCATTACGGCATGTACGAACCGCCGTTGGCATCCAGCGCCGCGCCGGTGACCGCGCTGGCGTAGTCAGAGACAAGGAACAGCGCGGCGCGCGCGCATTCATCATCGGTGGGGATGCGACGCAGCGGAATCGTGTCGGAAATCTTCTTCTTCAGCGTCTCCATCGGCACCTTGGTTTCCTGTGCCTGCCATTCAAAGTAACCCTGCACCGGCGCGCCCCACATCCAGCCCATGTGGATGGTGTTGACGCGGATGTTATCAGGGCCGACTTCCTTGGCGAGGTACTTCGCCGCATTGGCGAGCGCGGCCTTGGACGCCGCGTAGCCGGCTTCGCCAAGGGGCGGCACGACGCGTGCAGCCATCGTGTTGATCATGACGATCGCACCGCCGCCCTGTGCCTTCATCTGCGGCAGCGCCGCTTGGGTCAGCTTGAGCGTGCCGATCAGGTTGGTGCCGAGCACGGCGCCCCAGTTGTCGAGATTCGCATTCGAAACGTAGTCCATCTCGCCATGGAAGAATGCGCTGTTGATCAGCGCATCGATGCGGCCGAAAGCCTTGATCGTTGCTGCGACCAGTGCTTCGCACTGCGCGCGATCGGTGATGTCGGTGACCTGCTTGAGCACCTTGCAGTTCGTGTTCACTTCACGAATACGCTTCTCGGCATCGTCCAGCTTGTCGGCCGAGCGGGCGCCGATCGCCACCGCGCGCGCTCCTTCACGTGCAGCTTCGATTGCCAGCTTCACGCCCAGGCCCGGACCGATGCCGGAGATGATGACGACTTTGTCCTTCAAAAGCATGTGTGTGTCTCCTCGTTGTATGCGTTAGGCGGCGGGCGCTTCGATGTGCTTGCTGCGATAGGCAGCAAAATCGCGACGGATCTGTGCATCCGACAGTCCGAACTGTTCGAGCGTGTAGTCATGTCCGCCCTGATGTGATTTCTCGTCTTCCTGCAGCCACTGCCGCATCGCCTGTTCGGCGGCGGCCGGCAGATCCATGCCCAGCCATCGATAGATGTCCTGCACGACGTCCATCGGTTTCTTGACCGTGTCGCGAAACTGCACGTCGAAGAACTGCGATGGTGCGGACTGCCGGGTTTTTTCCGTGTGATCCAGTGCGCGCTGCATCAGCTCGCTCCACTCCGCGCCGGCTGCCTTCTCGCTCGCGCGTTCGCTGTAGATGCTCCACAGCGTGTGGATGAAGCTTGCGATCGACGGAATGCTTTGTAGCGGGTCGCGATGCGTGAGGATGACCTGCGCACCGGGAAACACTTTCAGCAGCAGGTGCATGCGCAGCAGGTGATGCGGCGCCTTGAGGACCCAGCGCCCGGCAGTGACGCCGCGCTGGCGTTTCTGCCATTGCAGGAATTGCAGGCCGCGGCGCAGGTACTGGTACACCGGCGTCTGGTCCTGTGCGTCGAGCCAGCGCATGTAGCCCGGGATGTTGGCGTAGGCATTGAATGCCGACATGAACGAATGCTCGGTGAGCATGACTTCTTCGTCAGCTTCATCGGCGACCATGGGGTGCATAGCGACGAGCTTGGGCATCGCCGTCGTCATCATGTCGCACAGCGCGCGACCTTCATGGATGCGCGCGTCGGGCGCCTGCAGCGTTTCGTTCGGAAAGGGCACCGGGAATTGCGATTCCCAGAACGTCATCCAGTAGAAGCGCGGATCGCGCGACAGCAGGCGATGCAGCTTCGTTGTGCCGGTCCGCGGCAGGCCAACGATCACCACGGGTGCGTCGACGATCTCTTTTGCAATCTCCGGATGGCGAGTGAAGTAGTCTTCGATGCGCAGGCGATTGGTCAGCTGTGTGACCAGCTTCTGGCGCATGATCGCCGCGCCCATGTCGCTGAGCTGCGCTTCGCTGTCGAGCGCGACGCAAAGCTGATTCAGGCCTTCGCGAAAGCTCGGGTCGCCGAAATCGGACAAGCCGTCGCTGGCGCCGCGCGCATCGGCGAGCAGGGATTCCGATTCGAACCGGCGCGTCGCTGTTGAATTGCTCACTTGTTCTCCTTGATCCATGCATCCCGCTTCACGACGTGTGCGCTCGGGTGTACGTGTTCCGATGCGCCGACCCAGCGCCAGCACATCGTGCCGCGTTGATGGCCGGTGGTTTCCAGCCAGTTCGGGTGACCGGGGTCCTTGTGTGCAAGCACGAGCGTCATGCCGCCGTCGGCATCCAGCTGCGTCGAATGCTTGTTGTGATGAACGCGGTGGTAACGGTAGTCGAGCGACTCCATCCACCAGTTATTGATCTGCAGGTTCCAGAAACGGCAGTCCGGCACGCGCGGCACGTGGATCACGAGCAGCTCGTCGTCCTGCAGTGCCCAGGCGGAGTGGTAGTAGAAGATGTTCGGATCGCCGCCGGCGGCCTGGCACACCGCCTGATTGGCCGGTGGCAGTTCGTTGTTGTGCGGCAGGTATCCCTGTGCCCAGTTCGCGAACACGTTGGCGGTGCCAGAGACAAACGCCGCTGTACGGGTGAGACCCTGATGAATGCGTTCGGCACTCAGAGGCTCAGGCTTGGCGTCCCTGCTGCGCCGCTCGATACGCATCTGCGCCGCCTGCTCCTTGCTGCGATCGAGGAAGGTCTGGCGCACGATGATCGCGTTGGAGTCGGCGTCGATCGGCAGCCAGTTACCCGGCTGCTTGGTCGCGCTGGCAATGATCTCGAAGCGGTCATCGGCATCCATCTGCAGATCCTTGGCGTCGAGAAAGCCAGTCTGCTCCATCTTGCCGTTGGTTTCGTAGCCGCCTTTCTGGCTGCCAAAACTCAGATACGACACGCTGCCGCGACTGCCGCGGATCACGTATTCGTTGCGACCGCTGATGCGGCCCATGAGGTAAAGGTTGTCCGGATTGTCGGCGCCAATCTTGCCGGTCTCATGCGACGGTGCGAAGAAGCCGGGAAAGTCCGGATCGGCAAACTCGAGATGCATCTCCAGGCCGATGCGCAGCAGACGCGTCAGATAGCGCCAGCCCTCTGCACGGTCGAGCGTTGATGCTGCTGCTTCTGGACGCAAGATCTGCTGACCAGCCTGCTTGAGGTTGTCGCAGAACTGCGACCACAGCGCGCCGCTGTTGACGTCGTCTTCGATACTGCTTTGCTGCGCCATGCCGACCTCCTGCTGCGGAGGTCACACACTATGGCGCTGCGCTGCGGCGTGCTTCACCTGTTTGTAGGAGAGCGGCACGCCGCAGGCGTGAAGCGATTACACCCAGCGCTTCACGACGCCGCGCAGGTCACGGATGCGATCCATCAGCTTGCCGTTCTGCGCGTCATCCGACGGCGGTGCGGCCGTCGGCGCCACTTCGTAGCGCTGGTGCAGCTCCGGACTTTGCGCGAGGCGGTGATGCTGGCGCAGCGCGGAACCGACCGTGATCTTGCACTGACTGTCCTGCAGCGGCTTGGTGATGAAGCGATAGATCTGACC
>JALYJV010000227.1 GCA_030775105.1 Pseudomonadota bacterium
CACTACTCCAGGGAATTCGAAACCGAGGCGGACGACTACGGCGTACAGCTGCTGCGCGCCAATGGCATCTCGCCGGTGAAACTGGCGGAAATGCTTGAAAAGCTGATGCATGCGCATGACGCGAAACGGCCGCAGACACCGGCCAGCGAGGACAGCGCCGAATGGACTGGGTATCTCGAATCCCATCCGGCACCCGCCGAGCGGATTCGCAGGCTACGTGAGGCGGCGACGGAGTAGCCGCCGTTCCGGCAATCAGGTACTGATTGCCAGACGCTCGCTCTGGTACTGCCTGACCGCGATCGCAACAAACAGCACCGACAGCAGCAGCGTGGCCGCGACGCTGCCTGCAGCTGCAAGCACTGAAACCGCCTCACCGCGCACCAGATCATTGATCAGCGCGCTCTGGCCGAACAGCGGCGTCCAGTACATCCACATTTCCGGCTTGAGCGGATTGAGTACGAAGACCATGCTCGGGATCGCCGGAATCAGGATCAGGAACTGCAGATAGGTCTGCGCTTCCCGGAAGGTCTTCGCCATTGCCGCAACCACCGTTTGCGCTGCTGCAGCAAGCAGGGCGATCGGCAGCACGATCAGCAGGATCTTCGCCGCGGTAACCACCGACAGCGACAGCGCCGAGCCGATCAGCTCCGCCGGGATCAGCGCAATGCTGAGCACAAACGCGAGCACGCACATCAACAGCGACACCGCCGCATAGGCCGTCGTTGCCAACACCTTGCCGATGACAATCTGCGCGCGCGACACCGGCGTGATCAGCAGGGGCTCCAGCGATTGCCGTTCACGCTCACCGGACGTCGTGTCGATCGCCAGATACATGCCGCCGACGAAGGCCGACAGGATCAGAAAGTACGGCAGCATCGCCATCAAGGTGCCGGTGCGGCTCTGCTCAGTCGACACGTCGCGCTCGACCACAGCGACCGGGGTCGCAATTCCCGGCGCGATGCCCCGCGCCTGCAGGCGCAGCGCGGCGACCGTCGCACCGAAGTTCTGCAAGATGCCCCGCACGCGATTGATCGTCGTCGCGGTGTGCTGGCGGCTGGCGTCGTAGTACAGCTCGACCGGCGCTGCCTCGCCCTTGCGCCACTGCTCGGGATAATCCGGCGAGATACTCAGGACGATGTCCTCGTCCTGCGCGCGGATGCTTGCGCGCGGATCGACCGGCGCGTCCTTGATCGCAACGCCCTGCTGCTTGAGATACGCGACAAGGTTGGGCGCATATTCGGCACCGATGACCGGCAACTCCAGCACCGCTTCAGCCTTGTCGCGCTGCTGGGTCATGACAAAACCGATCAGCAGCGCGAACAGGACCGGTCCGATCAACGGGCCATAGAGCAAGGCTGACGCCAGGGTGCGGCGGTCGCGTGCGTTCTCGCGTACCTCCTTGGAGAACACGGTGAACCAGGCGTTCACGCGCCCACCTTCGCGTCAATCTCCGTGCGTACCATGCGCATGAGTGAGCACGCTCCCGCACCCGTTTGCACTGCGCGCAAAGCACCGTGTCGCGCGCTCATGCCATCAACCCCTCACCGCTGCCGATGACGCTGACGAAGGCGTCTTCAAGAGAAGTCGCTCCCGTCTGCTGACGCAACTCCTCCGCCGTACCCTGCGCAACCACGCGCCCGTGGGCGATGACGACGATGCGATCGCACAGCGCGGCGACTTCCTGCATTACATGGCTCGACAGCACCACGCAATGACCTTGCGCCTTGAGCGCGAGCAGGTAGCGACGCAGGCTGCGCGTCGCCATCACGTCGAGTCCATTGGTCGGCTCATCGAGCAGGATGTTGCGCGGCTCATGCACCAGCGCCCGCGCAATCGCGGTCTTCACGCGCTGGCCTTGCGAGAAACCATCGGCACGCCGGTGTTCGATGTCCTGCATGTCCAGATTGTCGATCAGCCGATCAACACGTTGCTTCAAAAGCTTTGAATCAATGCCATGCAACCGCCCGAAATACTCGATGTTCTCGCGCGCGGTGAAGCGCTTGTAGAGACCGCGTGCATCCGGCAACACACCCAGCCGCCGCCGTGCGGCGAGTGAATCGGCGAGCGCGTCGACGTCATCGACATGAATCTGCCCGCTGTCCGGCCGCAGCAAGGTATAGAGCATGCGCAGCGTTGTAGTCTTGCCGGCGCCGTTCGGACCGAGCAGGCCGGTGATCTGGCCGTCTTCGGCGCGGAACGACACGCCATTGACCGCGCGGATTTCACCAAAGCTGCGTTGCAGGTCGCGCACTTCGATCATGGCGCGAATCCGTTGTAGTCGAGGAAGGCCGGCATCGCGCCGAGAGCCTTGATGCACTCTGCATTGAGCGCCTTGGCATTGGTCGTATCGATGAACTGGGCGAGCAGGCGCGGAATGCAACCACTGTTCATCGTGATATGTCCCTGCCCCGGCGCCTCGATATGACGGCCGTTGCTCAGCGTCGCAACAACCTGCTCGGCGTAGCGCGGCGGAGTCACCGGATCATTCTCGCCGGACAGGATCAGCACCGGCTTGTCGGACTTCAACGGCTGCTTGAAATCCGTCGGCATGCGCCCGCGCGGCCAGACCTCGCACTGCGCGAGCACACCATCGACGAGGCCAGCGCCAAGTACGGTCTGCACATCCTGCGGATTGGCTCGCAGTGTCGCTGCGTCTTCGGCACACAGCACCGACAGTTCCATCCCGTGCGCAAGCTGCTCCTCAAGATGCCGCGACAGCAGATCAATCTGCGCGTACAGCGGCGCAGCGTTGCCATTGCCCGCCTCGGCAATCCACAAGGGCAGCAGCGCCGCAGACTCCGGTTTGTAGGCGAACAGTCGAATCACGGCAGCCAACACGTCGCGATTCAGCGTACCGGTCCTGGGCGTGAAATCGGTAGGCTCGCGAAACAACACTGAACGTGGCGCCAACCCAACGTCCTTCTGCAGACGACCCAGCACCTGCATCGGATCACCATGTCGTGCCTTGCATTCGGCATTGGCGCTGCAGGCCGAAAAAATATTCGTCAGTGCCTGATCGAGGTTGTGGGCGTGATCAGCACCGAGCGCGAGTTCCGGCGGCACGACACCATCGACAATCACACTGCGCACCGCCGTCGGATGCCGCCGCAGATATTCCAGTGCAACGCGCGTGCCGTAGGAGCCGCCGATCAGATTCACCTGAGTGATACCCAGTGCCCTGCGTACCGCTTCGAGATCCTCGATGTAGTCGGAAGTCGTGTAGAACCTCGCGTCAGCGATCGGTTTGATCTTCTCCAAGCAATCCTGCGCCAGCTTCCTCCAGGTTTGCGCGTCGGCCGGCATCGCCGCATCTGGATCGGGCGAGGCGCAGGCCAGACGATTGGAGCCGCCGGTGCCGCGCTGATCGATCAGCAGGATGTCGCGATGGCGATTGATCCGCGCCAGCCCCGCCTGCACCGACACGTAGGCATCGACCGCCGACTGCCCCGGCCCACCGGCCAGAAAGATCACCGGATCTTCGCGCGTGCCGGCAATGCGTGCCTTGATCCTGGCGATGCGCAGGGAC
>JALYJV010000228.1 GCA_030775105.1 Pseudomonadota bacterium
GCGCTGTACAGCCCGGCGCTGACGCGAAAGCCGCCGGCGAAGGGCTTGAAGTCGATCAGCGCCTGGACGGCGCTGAACTGGATATCGCCGTCATAGTCGATGCCGTCCTCGTCGAAGTCGCGGCCGAGTGAGCCGAAGGCATAGCCGCCACGCAGATCGATGTAGTCATTCAGGCGATGCTCGTACTCGGCGATGACGCCGCCAGTGCCGACGCGCAGACCAACGGCACTGCTGTTGTCGCTGGCGGCCAACGCCGGCGCGCCAAGCAGTGCGACGACAAGCAGGGAAAGTCGAGTGATGCGTTTGGTCATTGCGCGGTTCTGCCGAGATCAACAGAGAAGTGGATGACGAAGTCCGGCGAGGATTCGGTGATGAGGTCTTCGACGACGGACAGACGCCACACGCTGCCGCTGCGCGGGCGGTAGGCGAACCCGAAACTCAGCTGGCCGCCGGCGTTGCTGAAGGGTTCGAGTTCGCTGTCGTCATATAGCGGCGCGTGCGCGTAAAACTGTAGGCCAGCATCAACGCGGTCGGTCACCGCATAGCCGATCGACGCCCAGCCGAACGGCACCACTTCCCGTTGCAGCGATTCCAGCGGACCGATGGCGCGCTGGGCGCTCAGGCCGGCGGCGATGACGCCGGTCCAGCGCTGGGTCGAATCGAGTGCGTAAGCCTGCTCATACCAGAACGCAACGCCCAGACCGCCACCGAGCAGTTCGTCCTCATCGGCAACCGGCAGCTGCAACAACGCGCGCAGGCAACCGCCACCGTCCCCGCAGCGCGCGGCACTGAGACGGAGGTCGCCGACGGTGCTGTCGCCGCCGTCGATATCGAACACGGTCTGGCCGTTGCGCTCATAGACGTAGCGGTAGTCGTCGCGCGGCAGCTGCTCGCGTCCGCCATTGGGCAGGCCGAAGGTGTCATGCCAGGACTCGATGCCTGAATCGAGCAGCCCACCGCCAGCAAACAGCAGCGGCACTTCCACGCCCAGTTCCAGGCCCGACCACTGCCAGCCGTAGTGCAGGCCCGCACGCAGGATCTCGCCGTCCAGCAGCAGGGTTTCGTCACCCGCGACATCGATCACGCTCTCGCTGGTCCAGTCCACCGTGATCCGGGGGCCGAGCTGGCCGGGCCCGGCGGACGGTGTCGGCAGGGTGGCGAACCGCGCAATGGCGGACTGGTTGAAGCTCGGGAATACCAGCGCTTCACGCGCCTGCGCCGGGGCGCTGATCAGGCAGGTGAGGACAAGCAGGTGGGTCCAGCGGGGCAAGGAATTGCAGGGCATGGCGGCAGGGGCTGGTCTGGATGGCCCATTGTGCCGTCTTGGCAGGACAGCCGCCCAGGGCAGCCGGTGGACTCCGGCAACGTCGCCCACCCGGATGAGGCGATGTTGCGGTTTGAATGATCTGCTAGCATCCCTGCCCCCTAGCGTCGTTATGGTTCAAGGTCATGCGTTTCGTTACAGAAAACACCCGTATCGGTTCCGTTCGTGAAGTCACATCGCCGGCTGAAATCCAGGCCGAGCTGCCGCTGACCGATGCCGCGTCGAAGACCACGTTCGATGCGCGCCGCGACATCCAGGACATTCTCTACGGACGCGATGACCGGCTGCTCGTGATCGTCGGCCCGTGCTCGATCCACGACACCGATGCGGCGCTCGACTACGCCAGGAAGCTGCTGCCGCTGCGCGAGGCGCTCGCCAAGCACCTGCTGATCGTGATGCGCGTTTATTTCGAGAAGCCGCGCACGACGGTTGGCTGGAAAGGCCTGATCAACGATCCGGAACTCGACGACAGCTTCGACATCAACAAAGGCCTGCGCGTCGCACGCAAGCTGCTGCTGCAGCTCAACGAGCAGGGCATGCCGGCCGGCGTCGAGTACCTCGACATCCTGACCCCGCAGTACCTGACCGATCTGGTCAGCTGGGGCGCGATCGGCGCACGCACGACCGAATCACAGCTGCACCGTGAGCTCGCTTCGGCACTGTCGTGCCCGGTCGGTTTCAAGAACGGCACCGAAGGCAGCGTCAAGGTTGCGGTCGACGCAGTGATGTCGGCATCGCATCCGCATCGCTTCCTGTCGCTGACCCATCAGGGCCAGATCGCGATCTTCGAGACCAAGGGCAATCCGGACTGCCACATCATTCTGCGCGGTGGCAGCGCCGGCACCAACTACGACGCCAAGAGCGTCGATGCGGCGGCGGCGGCGCTGACCAAGGCCGACCTCAAGCCGAAGATCATGATCGACTTCTCGCACGCCAATTCGAGCAAGCAGCACAAGCGCCAGGTCGTCGTCGGCCAGGATGTGGCGCATCAGCTTGCCGGCGGCGATGACCGCATCATGGGCGTGATGATCGAATCGCACCTCGTCGAAGGCCGCCAGGAAATCGGCCCGCGCGACAAGCTCTGCTACGGCCAGTCAATCACCGACGCCTGCATCCATTGGGACGACACCGCGGAGCTGCTGCGCACGCTCGCCAACGGCGTCGAGCAGCGCCGGCTGCGCCAGGCGCGCTCGGCGTAAGATTCAAAACTGGTCATGAAAAAGCCCGCCCGAGCGGGCTTTTTCTGTGGGGCCCAGACCGCGAAGGGGGTGCCTCGTCATGCACGGCTGCAACGACATCCGCGGCCTGCTCCAGATGCGGTCGTTCATGATCAAGCTGTCGAGCCATCTGCGCGACGCTTCGAAGCTCGATCCGGTGATCGATGCCGAACTGCAGGCCATTGTTTCAACCGCCAGGGTGCTCGGCGTGCGCCTGTCCGCACTGGGCGTCGGCGTTGAATCGATCGGATCGATTGTCGCCTAGGGCCTGTTAACGCCATGGCGATCGCTGAGATGAGCGGCGAAGGACTGCCGAGACGGGATGCGATGCAAGGCGCAAAGCGCAGCGATAGCCGTAGAGATCGCGAGCATTTGCAACGCCGGAGCGCGCCAGGTACTAGCGAATCCTCTGCTCCAGGCCACCAGGGCTATGCGCCCCCGGAGTTGCCCCGCTCGCGACAGCGCCGGTATCTCTGCAGCAGTGGCTCGTATGCCACGTCCTGTACGGGGCCGACACTCACCCACTCGATCGCCATGGCGTCCAGTTGCATCTCATCAGCCCTGAGACCCTGGCCCATGCTCTGCACCAGGCGTTGTAACTGATATTCGCGACGCAACGGTTGATCCTCCGGTGGCGTCGACATGTCCGTCAGCATTTCGGCCCGGATGCAGAGCATCTTCAGAGCGACCTCATTCGCCGCGAGATCTGCGGAGCGTTCATCGGCAAGCCCCTGCTTGAGGGTGTCGAGCCCGTTCTTGGGCCATCGCTGGACAGAGGCAATGTAGGTTTCGGCAGCCTCCTTCAAAGTGTCGAGCAGCGAAGTGTCCACACTGCGTGCCTTGGCAAGCCTGTAGGCGCGCACATGGTTGGCGGCTTCGAACAGATCGTCCCAACCACGCTCGGCGTCGCGCGCATGTTGGCGCGCAATTGCCTTTTTGCAGCGTTCCAGACCCTGATCAAGCCTGTTGCGAAGCTCACGCGTATCCGCACGGGGAAACTCGCCGAGCGCCTCAAAAGCACTTCGCAGTTCGACCAGCGCTCCGGCGCTCTTCAGCAGCTCAGCCCCCTCGAGAGCAGCGATGTTCTCGATCTGCTCGCACAAGGCGATGGCCTGCGTCTTGTTGTTCTCGAGCCCGGCCGAGTGGGTCGCAAACTCCTGCTGGCGCTTCTGGAACACGGCATCGCAGTGCTGGCGGAATTCGCCCCAGAGGCGTTGATCCGCCTCGCGCGGCACAGGACCCACGGTCTGCCACTCCTGCTGCAATTTCTTGATCGTGTCGACTGCCTTGCGGACATCGTCGCTCGCGAGCAAAGCCTGGGCACGCTCGATCAGTGACTCCTTCTGCTTCCGGTTACGGGCGTACTCGGCATCCAACCGGCCCTGCAGGCTAGCGGTGCGCGCCACGAACGTCTCCTGTTGCTGCTTGCCGGCACGGCGGTCCACGGGCGAGCAGCCGCGCCACTCCTCCTTGGTCTCGCGCAGCGTGCTGATGACGGCCCGCCAGTCAGCTTGCTCCCAGTTGGTTTCCGCCTCGAACGCCGTCAACCTGGTGAGCAAGGCATCGCGACGCTGCAGATTCTGCTCGAGGATCAGCGCCTGGGCGGCAAAATACTCGGCGCAGGGCTGATAGGCCTTCTGGGCGGCTTCGTGGAAGCGTTGCCCCTCCGCTTCGAGCGTGGCATCGAGATGGGCCCCGACGCCCTTGCCCAGCGTGCGCCACGCGTCCTTGAGACTCTTGATCCGGTCGGCCAGCTCCACTGGAGCTAGCGGCGCGCCGATGAGCGACTCGATTTCCTCGATCAGCTCGGCGCGCTTGGGCGTCACTGAGAAACTCTTCCAGTCCTTCAACTCGTCGAGCTGCTGGTCGAGCACTTGAATCTGGCTGGCCAGCTTGGCCGGCAGGGGCGGCGCGCCCGCCAGCTTTTCGTCGATGGTACGCCGCACCGCGGCCGCGCGAGCGCTGCTGCCGTCTCCCAGCGCAGCATTCGCCTTGCGAATCAGCTCGCCGATCTGGCGGACGGCTTGCCGTTCAGCCAGCTGTGTTTCAGTCAGTGCAGGCTTCTGCTCCTCGACAAGCTGCTCTTGCTCAACCGCAACCGCGGCTGCGGCTGCGGCATTCAACTGCTCCTGGCGCAGGCGCCGTGCCTCTGCAGCTGCGTTGGTGGCAGCCAGCGCCTGTGCAGCCTGCTCCGCCACCTGGCGCAAGTGCTCTGCAACGGTCTCCCGTGAGCGGGCTATCCATTGCTGGGCCCTGCCGCGCAGTTCCGGATCCGCCTGCGCAGCCACCGCCTCCCAGCGACGCTCGTACTGATCCAGTCTCGGACCGGACAGGGCGTCATACGCGCGTCGGCTGTGGCGCTCTAGGTCTGCCGAGGCCGCATTGATCTCGGCCTGCAAGGCTTCGAGCTTGCGGGCCTGCTCGAGCTGCGCGTCGCGCTTCGACGTCAGGATCTTGTAGACAGCATTGTCATTGCCCCCGCGGACATCGCGGATGAGTTGCCGCAGCACCTCCGGATCTTCGATTGCGCCAGCCGCCGACTGGCGAACCTTGGTTGATGTCCCCGCAACGACCCGCCGGGCCACCGCCTGGACGTCCCGGGCATCTATGGCCGACTGCAAAGCTTGCTCCTCGGCTGCAGCGGCCAGCGCGCGATCAGCTGCGCTCGGCAGGGGAAGAGACTTCCCGGCCTTTTCGGACGGCGCCGGTTGAGGCGTTGAAGTCGGAAATGGCGAAAGCGATGACACTTTGCGAAACAAGCGCGAGAACAACGACATTATTGACCTGCACAGCATGTGGGCCGCGCATTCTACCTGTGCTGGAAGGCCTGCATTTTCTGCTTTGCCTGCGCTTTGACGTCAGCCGAATTTGACCCAGGCTGCGACCGTCGCCGCCAGGCCGCCGGCCGGCGGGGGCCAGGAGCCGCCTCTCGCGAACGCAAGCTATCAGGCGCGCTAACATAGGTAACCACTGGAGTAGACCAACCGCGGAAGCAAAGGTACCCGTGGCGACGCGTTGTTGGTAGCGTCGCACGTCCTTTCATAACTTCTATCTACTTCCAATTTCGAGTTAGCACAGTCCGGAGTCGAGCACGTGAGCAAAGAGCAGCCCTCAATCATTTACACGCTGACCGACGAAGCCCCCCTGTTGGCCACAGCATCGTTTCTGCCGATCATCGAGGCTTTCACTGCGCCGGCTGGCATCAAGGTCCGGACCAGCGACCTGTCACTGGCGGCGCGCATCATCGGCGAATTCCCCGAATTTCTGACCGAGTCGCAGCGGCTGCCGGACAACCTCGCCGAGCTGGGTCGGCTGACCCTGCTGCCCGACACGAACATCATCAAGCTGCCCAACATCAGCGCGTCGGTGTCGCAGTTGCTGGCAGCGATCAAGGAGTTGCGTGCTAAGGGCTACAACGTGCCGGAGTATCCCGAGCAGCCCACTACCGACGAAGACAAAGCGATCAAGAAGCGCTATTCCAAGTGCCTGGGCAGTGCGGTGAACCCCGTGCTGCGGGAAGGCAATTCCGACCGCCGCGCGCCCAAGGCCGTCAAGGACTATGCCCGCAAGAACCCGCATTCAATGGCGGAATGGAGCCAGGCTTCGCGTTCGCACGTGTCGCACATGCACAGCGGCGACTTCTACCACGGCGAGAAGTCGATGACGCTCGACCGCGCGCGCAACGTGAAAATGGAACTTCTCACCAAGAGCGGCAAGACCATCGTGCTCAAGCCCAAGGTCGCGCTGCAGGACAAGGAGATCATCGACAGCATGTTCATGAGCAAGAAGGCCTTGCTCGAGTTCTATGAAACGCAGATCGAGGACGCGCACAAGAGCGGCGTGATGTTCTCGCTGCACGTCAAGGCGACGATGATGAAGGTCTCGCACCCGATCGTGTTCGGGCACTGCGTGCGGATCTTCTATCGCGACGCCTTCGAGAAGCACGGCAAGACGTTCGAGGAGCTGGGCATCAACGTCAACAACGGCATGGTGGACCTGTACAACAAGATCGCCGCGCTGCCGCAGAGCGAGCAGGACGAGATCAAGCGCGACCTGCACGCCTGCCACCAGCACCGGCCGGAACTGGCGATGGTCGACTCCGCCAAGGGCATCACCAACTTCCACTCTCCCAACGATGTGATCGTCGATGCCTCGATGCCGGCAATGATCCGCAACGGCGGCAAGATGTGGGGCGCCGACGGACGCCTGAAGGACGTGAAGGCTGTGATGCCGGAATCGACCTTCGCGCGCATCTACCAGGAGATGATCAACTTCTGCAAAACGCACGGCGCCTTCGATCCCAAGACCATGGGCTCGGTGCCGAACGTGGGCCTGATGGCGCAGCAGGCCGAGGAATATGGCTCGCACGACAAGACCTTCGAGATTCCGGAGGACGGCGTCGCCAACATCACCGACATCGAGACCGGCGAGGTGCTGATGACGCAGAACGTGGAGACCGGCGACATCTGGCGCATGTGCCAGGTCAAGGACGCGCCAATTCGCGACTGGGTCAAGCTCGCCGTCACGCGCGCGCGCCAGTCCAGGACGCCAGCCATCTTCTGGCTTGATCCATATCGCCCGCACGAGCACGAATTGATTCAGAAGGTCGTGAAGTATGTGCAGGAGTACGACATCAAGGGCTTGAAGATCGAGATCATGTCGCAGGTGCGCGCGATGCGTTACACGCTGGAGCGTGTGGTCCGCGGCCAGGACACCATCTCGGTGACCGGCAACATCCTGCGCGACTATCTCACCGACCTGTTCCCGATCATGGAATTGGGCACCAGTGCAAAGATGCTGTCGATCGTGCCGCTGATGGCCGGTGGCGGCATGTACGAAACCGGCGCCGGCGGCTCGGCGCCCAAGCACGTGCAGCAGCTCGTGGAGGAGAACCACCTGCGCTGGGATTCACTCGGCGAGTTCCTGGCCCTGGCCGTGGGCCTCGAAGACCTGGGGATCAAGACCGGCAATACCCGGGCCAAGCTGCTGGCCAGTACGCTCGACGCGGCGACCGGAAAGTTGCTCGACAACAACAAGAACCCGTCACCCAAGACCGGCCAGCTCGACAACCGCGGCAGCCAGTTCTACCTCGCGATGTACTGGTCGCAGGCCCTGGCCGCGCAGACCAAGGATGCCGAGCTCGCCGCACACTTCGCACCGCTGGCCAAGACACTGACGGACAACGAGCTGATCATCGTCGCCGAGTTGGCCACAGTGCAGGGCAAGCCGGCCGACATCGGCGGCTACTATCTACCGGACCGCGAGAAGTTGTCGGCGGTGATGCGGCCGAGTGCGGTCTTCAATGCGGCGCTCGCAGGAAAGTAGCTTGCCTGCCGTTTTCTGGGTCTCTGGCGAAACCTGGCCTTCGCCGCGCGCTCTCGCGAATGGATTCGTACCGGAAGCTGTTCCTCGCAAATGTCTGTTTGTTACCGCCATATCTTCGGCGCTGCCCAACCGCAGTGGGCTGGTTTCGCACGCTGCCGGTGTGCCAATCGCCTGCATTGTTGCCTGATCCACAGTTCAATGCGACCCTGGACACTCGCTTCATGGCGCACCGCTACTGGACGGATCTGAGCGCTATGAGAGAAATCGAATGATGGATGTCATTTGGGTTGAGCTGACTCACGGACTGCCCGACGCCAATCAGTTGGCGCATCTGATGGTGAGACTGATGGCGGCAACCCTGCTGGGCGCCGTCATCGGTTTTCAGCGGGAAAGGGCCGGTAAGCCAGCAGGCTTGCGCACGCATATCCTGGTCGCCCTCGGAACCACCGTCTTCGTTATGGCGGGTTCGGGAGCCGGGATGTCATCGGATGGCTTGTCGCGGGTCATTCAGGGAATCATCACCGGTATCGGTTTCATCGGTGCGGGTTCCATCCTCAAGCTGGAAAGAGAGCACGACATTCAGGGGCTGACCACGGCAGCCGGTATCTGGATGACGGCGGCCATCGGCGTGGCTGTTGGCCTGGGCAGCTTGGGCGTTGCCTTGCTGAGCACTTTCCTCACTTTGATCATTCTCTCTCTGGTCGGATCGTTCGAACATCGGATTGAAGAGAAGCTCGCCGCTGAATCGACAGATTCCGTCAAGCGAGCAAGCGGGCGCAACAAAGACTGAGGTTGCGACGCAATGGGTGCCGTCTGTGCCATCACCGCATCACGATCCGCCCAGAGCAGGCCTGAACACACTTCTGTGATTCTGTACTCCTGCAGCAACGCCCATGGTTGTTTGCATCACGTGCTGTCCGATCAATTCAGCTCATCTGAGTCCACGCACGCAACTCGCTTTCGTGGCGGCGCACGACTTCGCGACCTTCCTCGATCGCCTGCGCGGCGCGGTGGAAGTCCATCAGTGCATAGTCTTCAAGCAGCGGCACCAGTGAAATCTCCGGCGGATCGCCGGCCATGCGGCTACGCGTGATGCGGTCCTGCATGATGTTGATGCTCGCAGCGACAACATCGAACATGCCGGGCCGCGCCTGATTCGTAGTGCCGAAGTAGCCGACCACGCGTTGCCAGAATCCACGCACGGGCTTTTCGCCACCGCTCTCGTCGACGGCGACGATCGTTTCGTCAGCCTCTGCGCCAAGGCTTGCATCGCTCGCCAGATCGGCTGCTGCGATCTCTGCGGCGGCATCTTCATTGGTCTCGCCGCTGGCCTCGGCTTTCATCTCGTCCTCGACCAGTTGCCGGCTCGCCCGCGACAGATGCGCGCCGACCAGCTGCGCGTTGAGATTGACTGCAATCACGACGTCGGCCCCGAGCGCACGACACGCGGACACGGGGACTGGATTGACCAGGCCGCCGTCGAGCATCCAGCGGCCTTCGTGCTCGACCGGCGTGAACACGCCGGGCAGTGCACAGGATGCACGCGCTGCGGTGAGCACAGGCCCTTCAGTGATCCAGATCTCGCGGCCGGTCTTCATGTCCGTGCAGACACTGACGTAGCGCTGTGCGAGATCCTCGATGTTCGGATTGGCGTGCCGCGTGCTGAACGAGCCGAACAGTTTCTCTCCGCGCACGACGCCGCCTGAAAAACTGAAATCCATCAGGCCGACCACATCACGCACGGTCAGCGTCTGTACCCATTCGGCGAGTTCCTTGAGCTGACCGGCAACGTACACCGCACCAACCAGTGCGCCGATCGAAGTGCCCGCAACCACCTGCGGACGGATGCCCATCTCTTCAAGCTGCAGGATCACGCCGATATGCGACCAGCCGCGCGCCGATCCGCTGCCCAGTGCGAGGCCGACTGCTGGCTGTGCGTTTTTGCCTTTCATCCGCTGTCCAATCACCTGTTTGTGATCGGGCATCGTATCGGAGCTTGGATGAGTTCGTCCGCTGATCTTCGCTGTGGTCTCTCGATACACCGCACTGCGTGCGGCACTCGAGAGACTCTGATGAACCTCTAGAACGTATACGCCACCGCAAACCCCGCATAGTCACGATCGCGCATGCCGTTCACGGTGCCGCCGTCCGCCCAGCCCTGGTAGTACAGCTGCGTGGTCAGGCGGTTGGTGATCTCGATATCGGTCGCAAGCTGGAACATCATCGTGCCTTCGATGAAATTCTGCGCCGGGCTGATCGAGATGCCTTCGACGTCATGCGACCAGACGATCTGCGGCTTGTAGGTCCAGCCGAACAGCCACTGGTTGTACTCCATGCGCAGGATCATGCGATAGCCGGCGGCGAACTCGTCGGCGAAACCCTCGGTCTGCTGCGTCGGCGTCAGGCGCATCGTCACCGGCGAGCCATCCGTCGGCAATCCGCCGGTACCGTCGGCACCGCCGCTGGCATGCGTGTTGTTGTAATCGCCGCCCTCGAACTGGAGCTCGTCGCGTGACGGCATGTCCATCGCCCAGGTGAAGCCGGCTTCGATCAGCAGCTGCACCTGATCCGCGCCAATGGGGTTCTCGCTGCTGCCGAAGATGCGGATACCGGTGAAGCCCATCTGCAGAACCTGCAGACGCTCGTAGCCGAGGATCAGCTCGTTGGCCTCGACCGTCCCCATGTTGCGGTACTCGGTCAGGAAGCTCGGCGCGGCATGGCGTCGCGACGGCAGCGCGAAATCGGTCGTCGCGTGAGCGGCCAGCTGCAGCGCGAGATCGATCGTCTCCGGCGAGGTCGCGATTGCCAGTGCGGTCGCCGGATCGAGTCCGGCGTTGACCAGACTCTGCACCGACAGGTCACTGATCGTCGCCAAGCCGAGCACGATGTCGTTTGCCGGCAGCGCCGGCTGGATGCCGGCGAACACCACGTCAGGGATGTGGATCTGCACCGGCACGTTCGGTCGGTATGCGGCTTCGCCCGCCAGCGACCACTTGCCGATCGTCGTGTTGAAGCTGACGCCGTAAAGCTGGATGTCTTCGGGGTAGTCGAGAAAGATGCGCGCAGTGTCGATCGGTGTCGGCTCGAGGCCGTTGGGATTGAGCTTCATGCCGCGGCAGTCGGTCGTCGCCTGCAACACATCGGTGGTCGTATCGGCGATGCAGGTGTGATCCGATGCGTACATGCTCAGGTACGGCAGGCGGCTGTGGTAGTTGAGCGTATACAGGCTCAGCTCGGTACCGATGTCCTGGAAGTAGGCCGTCAGCTTGGCGCCGACCTGGCCGTCGTCGCGCGGCTCGCCGCCATGCTCGTCAAGTGCCACGGTCAGCGAGGTATCGGAGATGTTGACGCCGATACCCGGCAAGCGCTGCCGCCGCTCGGGATCTTCGTGGAACTGCCCGACCGTGAGCAGCGCGGTGTCGCGCCCGATCACGTCCAGCGTCGAGAAGAAGCTGCCACCGGGCGGTACCTCGACGCCGCGCCAGCCGAGCTGGTAGAACAGGTCAACGGTGACGTCATCGGTCAGCGAGGTCGACAGCACGACCGCTGGCGTGGTCTGGAACACCGCGGCGATCTGCGTGCCCGGCTGGTACAGGTAACGCGCGTCCGGCGGATTGATTTCGCTGAGACTGTTGAGCGCGATCAGCGTCGACTCGCCCCAGCGGATCTGCTGGTAGCCCACGGCCAGCGCGAAGTCGTGATCGAAGAAGTTGAACAGTCCGCTGACGAGCAGATTCTCGAGCGTCGCGTCGCTGCCGATGACACCGCGAGCTTCATCGCTGCGCGGCGTACGCGCCGGTTGGTAGGTCGGATCGAAATGCCGGTCGTCGAAATCGTCGTTGACCGGATCGAAGAAGTAGGTCCCGCTGGCCCTGAACGTGAAATCACCCCAGGTGGCAGTAAGTTCGCTACTGATCTTCGACACCGCGGCGACGACATCGCCGGGGTCGTAGTTCATGTTGCCGTCGTCCTTGTTGACGCCGAAGAACGCGCCCGGTGCATCGATCAGCTTCTGGTTCGGCTCCGGGTTGCCGTTGAACGACACGCAGGCGGTATCGATCCCGGTTCCGCACAGCGACGGATTGAGGTTGTTCTTGTCGATGAACTGGTTGTTGCGGTCTTCGACTCGCCACGACGCGCCGAGCGTGACCCGCGTGTTCAGCGTGCCGATGATGTCGTTGTAGTCGAAGTCGATCGCCTGCACCGGCGCGCTGGCCAGCAGCGCGATCATCGCCGTCCACATTCCCCACTGCAGCCGCACAGCACTGACGTGACTGTTTTGCATACTGGTCTCCACCTGTCTGCACCAAACGAAGCCGCCGATACATTGCCGGCGGCCATGATTCTGTGATCGCTACCACTCTACCGCGTGCCGATCGCTCCCGGCAGATCGCTGCCCGGGATCACCGGCAGCATCAGTGCCGACGGCGTATCGCCGCCGATCGACACCGCGTTGACGCCGGGCACCGACAGCATGAACAGCGAAGCGCCGAGCAGGTACAGGCGCATCCGGTGGCCCGTCTCGAAGCGATTGCCGATCGGCCAGAACTCGACGTTGTACTCGCGTTGCTGCCCCGCCAAGGCCAGATCGTTTTCACTGTAGATGCCGTAGGGCTGCACAATCTCACCGTCGTTGTTGTACACCGAGCGCTCTGGATCGATGCCCGGATACGTCGTGCGCAGGCGACCAACCCCGACGGCATAGGCCTGACCATCCGGCCAGACATCGGCAAGCACTGCGTAAATGTCGGATACCGGCACGACGGCGGACAAGAACAGTTTGAGATTCGCCGGGCCGACGACTTCGACCGGCGCGCTCAACGCGGGTGTTGTGTAGGTCAGCGCGAGCGGCTCCTGCACGGCCAGTTGCGTCAACAGCGGTAGCGCATCGAACAGGGTCCTTGCACCCGCGGAGGCGACCGTCGAGCTTGTATGCGGATCGGTCGCAGTCGGCAGCGAGTTCAGACTCAGATACAGCTGCGTCGATTTCTCGGCGACCGCCAACATGCTCAGGGAACCGTCATTCAGCGACGACGCACTACCTGCGCGGGCCGCATCGAGATACAGCGGCTGCCAGCGCGTGCCGGGCAACGGCCAGTCGTCGCCATCAATGTGCGTGAACTCGCCGGCGTTGAGCGCCGCCTGGCTGCCGTTGCCGACAAGCAGCTGCACACGTGCCTCACGGTCGATGCCGTTGTCGATGCCGCGCACATAGCGGTCGAACCAGCGCTGGAAATCCGGATACGGGCTCGCCGTGCCTGCGGGAAAGCCGTCATGCGCGCCGGTCACGCGCAGATGCGTCTGCACGCCCTGCGCACGCAGCATCTTGTAGCTCTCGAAAGGTCCGCGCGGTTCCGGATCGTAGAAACTCGTGGCCGCAAGAACCGGGAACCGGTTCGGGCCCGGACGCTGCACGCGTTCGGCCCAGTAGTCGTCCAGCGAGGTGTGCAGCAGGATGCCGACATCAAGGCCCAGCATGCCGAGACCGGTGAGCAGGGCTTCGCTGACCGGTTCGCCGGCAAAGACGCCGCTGGCCGTCTGCTGCAGGAACGGTGCGCCAACACCGAGGGCAACGACCGTTGCCGGCGCGAGATTGAGGATGCCGCCCGGATACAGCAGATCGCGGTACAGATCGCTGGTGCCGGCGAGCAGCGATGCCGCCTTCACACAAGCCAGCGGCTGATGGATCGCGTTGTAGACCGCGATCGCGCTGGCCGAGAATCCGAACAGGCCGATGCGGCCATCGCTCCACGGCTGTTCGCAGGCCCAGGCGAGGAACTCGGCGACATCGAGCTGATCGCGCGGACCGATCGCGGTCCACACGCCGTTGCTGCTGCCGGTGCCGCGCGCATTGACGATGACGTGGTTGTACGCGGTGCCGAAGGTATTGCCGAACGACGCCGGCGCGCTGAACTGCTGGGCGAACGAGCTCGATCCGTACGGCGTGAACTCGACGATCAGCGGCCGTGCGCGGAAGTCCTCGGTGCTGCTGCTGACGAAGGCGCTGAGTTCGATGCCATCGCTCGCAGTGAACTTGATCGTCTGCGTGTGAAACGTCGCGTTGCGATCGGCAACGGCCGCGGCGGAGTCGACCGGATCGACTGCCGGAGTGCCGGCGCCGTCGCTGCCGCAGGCACACAGCAGCAGCGTAGCGATCAGCAGTGCGGTGCGCCGGAGTGCACTGCTCATGTCATGCCGCCTTCTTCGCGACGGCATCGATGCGGTTGTTGAGCAGGCGCATGACCCACTCGTACGGCGGCGCGAACTTGGACTGGAACCAGTAACCGATGCCGACATCTAACGAGGTGAACACCATGTACTTGCGGCGGCGGATGCCGCGCAGGATCGCTTTCGCCGCGTGCTCAGGTGTGATCGCGCGGCGGCGGAAATGTTCGGTCAGCGCGCGCACATCCGGGTGATTGCGATCGAAGCCGACGATCTCGACGGTGTTGACCAGCCCGGTATCGACACCGCCGGGACACACCAGGCTGACGTGAATTCCATGACGACGCAGGTCGTAGCGCAGCACTTCGGAAATGCCGCGCAGGCCGAACTTGCTCGCGCTGTACGGCGCATGCCACGGCAGGCCGAACAGTCCGGCCGCTGAAGAGACGTTGACCAGATGTCCACCGCGCCCGGCCTTGATCATCGCGGGGATGAAGCTCTCCATCACATGGATCGGTCCCATCAGATTGATCTCGATGGCCTTGCGCCAATGCGAGTGCTGCAGGTTCTCGATCGCACCCCACACCGAAATGCCGGCGATGTTCATCAGCACGTCCATGCTGCCGGACTGGGCATGGATGTCGTTGGCGTAGGCGCGCACGGCGTCGAAGTCGGAAATATCGAGCGCGCGCGAGGCGGAGACATTGCCGCCGGCTTGCCTGATGCGCTCGACCACCTGCGCCAGCCCGTCGGCATTGATGTCGGTCAGGAACAGCTCGGCACCCTGATTGGCGGCCAGCCCGGCGACGGCGCGGCCGATGCCGCTCGCGGCGCCGGTGATGAAGCACTTCTTGTTGCGCAGCAGATCTGACGCCATGGCTGTCGTGTTCCCCTGTTGTACAGCGAGCTTTGCCACGGGCGCCGCCTAGCACACTCCCCATCGGCGGCTGTCGGCGCTGGACTGATGCTAGGAGCGCGCCGCCGGCCGGCCTAGTCCTCAAACCGGTCAATACAGGTATCCGATTCGGCCATCGGGCTTTTTGTGGCCGCGATTGCTGCACACTGTGGGCTCTGAAGACAGTGCCGGAACAGGCACTGCGGGGGGCTCCGGGGAGCGATGACGGGCGTGGCAGATCGAAAGACCCAAGGCTGGATTTCTGTACGACACCTGCAGCACATCGTGGCGATGGGGCAGGCCGCGGGGCTGAGCGTCACCGAGATGCTCGGCGACACCGGCGTTGCGCAGGGACAGCTCGCGGATACCGAAGGATCCATTCCGCTGTCGGCGATCGAAGCGATGCTGGCCTCGATCACCAGGCGCCATCGCATGGCGCAGATCGGCCTGCAGCTCGCCAACGACATCCAGCCGGCGACCTTCGGCCCGCTCGGCCATATTGCACAGACCTGCAAGACCTTCGGCGATGTCATCGAGGTCGCGATGAAGTTCAGCGGCCTGCTCAGCAACGTCGGCCAGTTCACGATCACGCGGCGGCCGGGTTCGGTCGACCTCGCGTGGAACTGTCTGGCCGGTGGTCCGGCAATCCGTCGCGAAGCAACCGAGTACGTGATCGGCGCACTGGTCGTGATAAGCCGCTTCCTGCTCGCCAACCAGAATGCCTTTCCGCTCGCCGTGAGTTTCAGCCACAGCCCGCCGGAAGACGCCGCCCAGCGCCGCACCTACTTCACGTTCTTCAAGTGCCCGGTGCATTTCGACCAGCCGGCGTCGGCGATCACCATCCCGGTCAGCGTCCTCAACACACGCTTGCCCTACGGCGACACGCATCTGAAAGGCCTGCTCGAAAAGCACGCCGCCGAACTGCTGCGCCAGCGCGCCGAACCGACCACGCTCGTCGACGACGTGCGGCATCTCGTCAGATCCATGCTCGGCGACGGCGCGCCGTCGCGCGAGACCGTTGCTGCGCAGCTCGGCATCAGCAGCCGCAGCCTGCACCGCAAGCTCGAACTCGCTGGCACCCACTACGGTGCGGAACTGAAGGCTGTGCGACTCGCACTCGCGACCGAGCTGCTGCACGATGACGGCATGCCGGTGCGCGATGTCTCCGAACGCCTCGGCTTCTCGACGCAGCAGGCCTTCCTCAAATGGTTCAAGCAGGTGACCGGCAAGACGCCCGGCGCCTTCCGCATCCACACCGACAACCCGACATGACCACGAACGAGCTGGCGCCCGAAGGCGGATGGATCACCCACCGTGAACCGCGTCTCGTCGCACCGCCACCCGCTGCGCGCGGCCTCGTGTTCCGCAGCGTGTCGTGGGCATCACGCATGTTTGGACGCAGCCAGCTGCCGGACATATTCACTGTACTCAACATCAACTCGCGGCTGTTCTGGGGGTGGTTGTATTTCGCGTCGCGCCTGATGCCGTTCGGCCGCCTGCCGGCGGCGACGCGCGAGAAGATCATCCTGCGCACTGCTTGGAACACACGCAGCCGCTACGAGTGGGGCCAACACGTCGACATCGGCCTGCGCAGCGG
>JALYJV010000229.1 GCA_030775105.1 Pseudomonadota bacterium
CCGGCTATCTGTATCTGAGCTGGACCGACGACGAGGCCGCCGCCGCGCCGTACGTGGCCACCGCGCAGCAGCAACAGACCTTGCTCGATGCGCTCGCGACCGGACGTGTCGACTGGCACCCGCAGTCGCTGCGCCGCGAGCAGTACCGCGCGCAGTCGGATGAAGATGACGCCGCACGCATGCTCGAGCGCGCCCTGAGCACGCGCCCCGTCTACGACACGCCCGCAGCCTGGGCGCGCAAGCTGGATGAACGCCAGGCTGCGTTATGGATTGCCAGAGACGGCCGCTACTGGGGTCTGTCGACGCAGGCCGACACGGTGTTCTTCGAGCGCGGCCAGCAGGACGTCGAAGTCGAGTGGCGCAATCTGCTGCCGAACCGCTTCAGTGGAGAGATGAGTCTCAGCGTCGCCAGCCTGCGCCTGGTGGATGAGCACAGCTCGGCAGCGCTCAGTGCGATTGCGCATGCTGTGGGGAAATGCTTGGGGCGCAAGATCGAGTGTGAGGAGTCGGAAGACAACGGCTGAAGTTTGTCTCTCCGTCATTTCCGCTGCTTCCGCTCAGGCATCTCGATACACCCGCTACGCGGGCACTCGATGCGAACGGAGTTTTTATGGTGGCCCAACAGTACTCCGTTCGTCTCGAGTGCCGTGCGCGCAGCGCGCGGTGTATCGAGAGACCAGCGCAGACCCCTCAGCGAAACACCGCCGCTCCCTCAAACCGTCCCATCACCGCGTCATGGCAAGCCGTGCACTCGAATCCGCGTTCCGTGCCCGAGTGCGGGTCCAGGTTCTCATGCACCTGCACGCAGTCATCAAACGCAAAACGCTGCTGCAGCGCTGCAACATCCAGCACCGCATCGAAGTACACCCACTCGCGGCAGTTCTTCGACCACAGCTGACCGCGCGCGGTCTCAGGCGTGCGGGCGGCGAGCAGTGCGTTTTCCAGCGCAGCGAGATGCGGGCAGACCATGAGGCCTCCGGGAGCAGGGCAGTGGCTGCGACGATACGGTGCCGCCGCCCGGCTTGTAAAACCGCAGGCACTGGCGCGAGACTCAGGCATGAAGCACGCGATCCTGATCATGCTCGGCATCGAACTGCTGCTCCTGCTCGGCGGCCTGCTCAAGCTCGTCGTCAGGGGCGTCAAGAGCGATCTCGCCGGCCAGGGCATGACGATCGCCTACACGATCATCGCCACGATCATCGCCGCGATGCTGATGGCTGCGTCGTATGGCCTCGCCACGCACGACAAGTGGCTGTGGTTCGCGCTGACGCTCACCGTGATCGCCGCCGTGTTCGTGCTGGTGGTGCTGGTGATGGAGTAGCGCGTTTGTCGCACTGTCCCTCGTCAGGGACAAGGCGATCCGTCATTCCCGCAGAGACACAAAACCCCGTTCGCATCGAGTGCCTGCGCAGCAGGTGTATCGAGACCTGTCCCGAGTGCCCGAAGGGTGTATCGAGGGGTGCCGCAACCGCAGCGGCACGAATGGAGACTTGTCTTCAGGGCGACTTGGATTTCTTCGTCGCACCGCTGAGCGCATCCGGCATCGTGTCGCCGGCGTTGCGTGAGAAGGCGTCGGTGCGCAGCACGGCGATTTCGGTCACCGAGAACAGCACTTCGATTTCCTCCAGCATCGCGGCGCGGTAGCGGGCGATGAGGTGCTTTCCCTCAGGGGTCCCGGCCTTGGCGCCGAAGTCGGTTGCAGCGAGCATCGGCTGCGCGGTCGCGAGCATCGGGGCACGCGTCGTCTGCCAGTCCTTGAACAGCGTGTCCCACGCCACCAGCTCCTCGCCGATCAGGCGTTCGCGCTGCGCGGCGATCTCGGCGCAGGGCTCGGGGCAGTCGCCGGCGCGCTTGGCGAGATCGCGCTGCTGCTGGCCCTTGGCGCGCTGTACCCAGCGGCTGCGCTTGGTCATCGCCTTTGCCGGTGACCTGTCGCCGGCGTTGGTGGCGAGGTAGCCGGCGAAGGCGCGCGCGGCGGATCGCACCTCCAGCGTGTCGGTGGAGGGGATTTCCGGTGCCGTGTCACTGGGCTCCGGGTACGCGCCCCCATTCAGTGCGGTGATCGCGGCTTTCTCGTCCTGCAGCACCTGTTTGAAGCGCAGCAGCTCGGGCGCGGTGATCCTGCCGTCCTGGACGGCGGCACGCGTGGCGGCGATGTCCGTCGAAGGCACCGGCATCTGCTGGTACAGCTCGACATACGAAGTGGCCTGCGCGGTGGGGAATGCAGCGCAGAGGAGAACGGCAGTCAGCAGATGGATCGGGCGCATGACAGATATGGCAATCGGGAGCGCCATCGGGCGCGGTACCGTTCCAAATGCAACAGGCGTGCCGATACCCGGATCAATGCCATCGGACCAGACGCGGCGACGCCGCTGCGCTGCCGCTTAAACTACCTGCGGGGATGTGTTCATGAAGCGGGGGAGTGTACGAATGCCTGGGTACAACACGATCATCGCCGCAGCGCTCGCCGTGGTGCTCGCAGGCTGCAGCCCGGACCGGCAGGCGCCTTCGCCATCGGCTGCGGACAGACTCTCGCCGCTCAGGGTCGACGGCGGCGTGCTGCGCGATGCGCTGGGCCGGGAAGTCATCCTGCGCGGCCTCAACCACATCGCCCTGCGTTCCAACGGCACGCGTCCGTCGTTTCGCGTCGACGGCCAGCAGACACCGTACGAAGTCCTGTTCGATCTGCAGGACGTGCAGGACGAAGACTTCGATCGCATTGCATCGCTCGGCTACAACTTCATCCGCCCGGTCTTCACCTGGGAATTCGTCCAGCCCGATCCGCCG
Source organism: Pseudomonadota bacterium (assembly GCA_030775105.1). GTDB lineage: Bacteria > Pseudomonadota > Gammaproteobacteria > Nevskiales > Nevskiaceae > Solimonas. The sequence goes on from JALYJV010000229.1 coordinate 2,788, forward strand.
CCGGCGCCGTACAACGAGGCCTACTTCCGGCTCATCGACGCGTTTCTCGACAAGGCCGCCGCGCGCGGGATCTACATTGTCTTCAACTTCGGCCAGTTCGGCTGGAGCCGCGCCGCCGGCGGCAACGCCGGTGCACCGGACTGGGCGATCAGCGACACCTGCATGAACCTGCCCGGTCCCACCGGCAGTCTGCCGCCGCAGCTCTCCGTGCGCGTCGGCTGCGCAGCGCTGGATTTCTGGGAGAACGAAGTCGTGCAGGGCGTCGGCCTGCAGGATGCGTACATCGAACTGTGGAGCGAGGTCATGCGCCGCTATCGGGATCATCCCGCCGTCGTCATGGTCGATCTGCTCAACGAACCCTACGGTGGCCTGATCCCGCCCGTGGTGCTGGAGACGGTCTACCTCTACCCGTTCTATCGCCGTCTCGCGGCAGCGATCCGCGAGATCGATCCCGGGATCATCATCGGCTTCCAGCCGGAGCTGTATCACTCGCTCGGCATACCCACGCCTGCGACGCAGCCTATCGGCATCGACAACGCCATCTACCTGCCGCACAACTACACCGTCGCCTACTTCACGCAGCGCGTGAATCCCGCGTACCTCCCGGCGCAGGACCTCATCACCCGCACCGACTTCGCGCTGACCGCGGTGGATGCCGCCGTGTTCGGCACGCCGTTCCTGCTTGGCGAAACCGGCTGGACGCGCACGACGGTCGCCGACGGCGTCTCCGGCCCAATCGATGCCGCTGACCCGACGGCGCCGCCGAAGTACGGCCGCAGCCTCGTCCGGCTCTCCAACGAACTGAAGATCGGCTGGACCTGGTTCGCGTACTCCTCGGTCGACGAGGCCTACGGCATCTTCGTCGACGAACAGCTCGATGAGCCGCTGATGCGCGAGATCGCCACGCCGTACCCGCGTGCGGTTGGCGGCACGATCGAATCCATCCGCTTTGATCCGGAAACGCGCGAGTTCGCGCTGCAGATCAGCGCGCCCACATCAGCAGCCGCGGAGATCGCGCTGCCGATGCAGTGGCAGTACCCGGACGGCGCCTGTGTGAGCGTCGATGGCATTCCTGTTGCGCAGCTCACGCCCGATGGTCAGGTCCGCGGTGAGGCCGTGCGCTTCGATTCCGCGCGTTCGACGCTGACGCTGGACCGCACCCCGGCAGCAATCACGATCACAGCTCCGCAACCCGGCTGCTAGTCGGAGGACAAGCGTTGTTGGCGGGGTCTGCGCTGGCATCTCGATACACCCGCTGCGCGGGCACTCGATGCGAACGGGGTTCTGTTGGGGCGGCACAAAAGTGCTCCGTTCGTCTCGAGTGCCGTGCGCGAAGCGCGCGGTGTATCGAGAGGCCGCAGCCGCCGAGCCGGGAACCCGGCTCGGTCATCGAGCATCCCGGCTCCGCTGCGCGGAACCGGGCTACGGATCTGCGCGGGCACTCGATGTGAACGGGGTGTTTTGTAGTGGCCCAACAGAACTCCGTTCGTCTCGAGTGCCGTGCGCGAAGCGCGCGGTGTATCGAGAGACCGCAGCCGCCAAGAAAAGCAGCCGGAAATTGCCGCAGCCACGCTCCACCGCATACCCTTGTTCCGGGGCCAGACCGGCGCAGGCACTTTGGGGTAGACCATGAGCACCGAACCAGCAGCACCCGTGCCGGCTACGCCGCCCACCGGCGGCGAACTCGGCACGCACAAGGAATCCGTGCAGATCGTCTGGGGGCTGTATCTCGGATCGTTCCTGCTGCCTTTGCTGATGATTGCGGGTCTGGTCGTGGCCTACATCAAGCGCGGCGAGACGACCGACCCCGCGCCGCTGTCGCACTACAACAAGCAGATCAAGCTGTTCTGGATGTCACTGATCGGCATGCTCATCGGCCTCGTGCTGCTGCTGATCGTGATCGGCTATTTCGTGCTGATCGGCGTGGCGATCTGGGTGCTGGTGGTATCCATCATCGGCATGGTCAAGGCCTCCGAAGGCAAGGCCTACGCGTGAACCAGCCCACCGGTGGTGTCATCAATGAAGCGCCGCTGGCGTGGCTGGCCTACCTGATCGCGGCGAGCAGCGCGCTGTCGATGCTGATGGGCATGGCCATCTTCGTCTGCTTCTTCGGCCCGATCGCCTGGCTGGTGGTGCTGCTGATCCAGCGCAGCGTCAACGGCGAGCCGGACAAGGCCCACGTCCGCAGGGCGAGAAAGGCAATCGGCACGCACATCCTGCTCAGTGTCGTCGCCTTCGGCCTGAGTGCCGCGCTGATCTTCTACATGGCGGGGCTGTCGCTCGGCTCGGTGAGCATGGCGATCGACATCATCGAACTGGAGGGCATCGACATCATCTTCACCGAAGCCTTCTGGGGCACCGTCCTCAACGACTACGTATCCGACCAGACCAGAAGCGGCATCGCCGTGTTCATCATGATCTTCGGCGTACCGATACTCGGCACCCTGATCGGCTGCGTCGTCGGCCTGGTGAGCCTGGTCCTGCTGATACTGGCGATGCAGAAGCTGGGCGATGGCGTGGCGCCGTAAGTCATTTTCTCGCCAGCCCTACTTAGCCCCGTTCGCATCGAGTGCCTGCGAAGCAGGTGTATCGATGCCGCAGCGGCGGCTCTTGTGTCTCGATACACCTCGCGTACCGCGCGGCACTCGACACGAACGGAATGTGGTTAGATCAAGCCACCGCCACAAAGCCCGGCTTCTCCCGTACCGCGCAATCCGGGCACTGCCAGCTCTCGTCGCGCCATTCCGTCGGTGATCTGCCAGTCCAGCGGCGAAAGGACCGCGTGAAGTTCGCCGGGTTGCGGTAGCCGAGCCGCGTGGAGACTTCCTGCAGATGCAGTGCGCCACCCTCGACCGGCGTGGCGCTCCCTGAGACTCACCGCACAAAACCCGGAAACAGCGAGGACCAGAATCAGATCCGCCCACATGGAGGTGACCCGGTCATGAAGAAAATCCTTGCCGCTGTACTCGTCAGCCTTGCCGTCGCGCCCGCCCACGCGCAGGAAGCCTGCAAGATGGAGATGAACGTCGCGCCGATGACCCTGTCCGACATCTACGCCAAGGCAGACAAGATCGCCAAGGCCTGGAAGAGCGACGCCACACCTGCACGCATCGGCAACACCAGCCTCGGCCCGCTGGACGCAAAAGGAAAATCGGCCGCGTGGAATCTCAACTTCTACTCGCCGTCAGCCAACGCCTTCGTGTCCGTCACCACCTTCAACGGCATGTTCACCTGCTACGCGCAACCCGGCTCCGCCGGCCGCATGCCGGACCTCAAGCCCAGCTTCGTCCGCGACGGCGCCAAGCTCTACGCCATTGCCAAGGACAAAGGCAGCAACTTCATTGCTGAGGGCTACAGCGTGTCGATCCAGACCTCGGCGGCACCGGATACCAACCACGCGACCTGGTACATCAGCTACTCGAAGGCGGACGGCACCACCGCGCCGCGGACGGTGATTGTTGATGCGAATACGGGGGCGGTGGAGAAGGTGATCGACTGATCCTGCTGATACTGGCGATGCAGAAGGTGGGGGATGGCGTGGCGCCGTAGGGAGCTTTGAATAAGACATCATTCCCGCGTGCGCGGGAATGACGATAAATTCAAAAGCGCCTCAAGCCACCGCCACAAAATCCGGCTTCTCCCGCACCGCGCAATCCGGACACTGCCAGCTCATCGGCAGCGCAGCCCAGCGTGTGCCCGGCGCAAAGCCCTCCCGCACACAGCCCACCGCATCGTCATACACGTAGCTGCAGTTCGGGCACTGATGCCGCGTCGCTTCATCGCTCGCAGTCCCAACCACCCCCCGTTCGTGTCGAGTGCCGCACGCAGTGCGGTGTATCGAGACATCAGCACCAAGCTCCGGAGCCCACTTCTTCAGCAGCGCTGCGCGCCGGGCCGGATACAGATTCGCCTTGCTCAGATCCCCACCATGGTGCGCAACCACCTTCGCATCCATCAGCCGGAACCACAGCGGCGGAAAGTAAGCCGCGAGGATCATCGCGCAGTAGCCGCTCGGCAGCTGCGGGCTGTCGTCGAAGTGGCGCAGTGACTGGTAGTGCCGCGTCGGATTCGCGTGGTGATCCGAGTGACGCTGCAGCTGATACAGCAGCAGGTTGGTGACGACGTGGTTGCTGTTCCACGAGTGGCGCGGCTGGCAACGCTCGTAGCGACCGCTGGGCAGCTTCTCGCGCTTGAGGCCGTAGTGCTCCAGATAGTTCACCACTTCGAGCAGGCAGAAGCCGAACACCGCCTGCGCCACCAGGAACACCAGCGCCCAGGGGCCGAGCCAGATCGTCAGCGCGGTGAACAGCATCACCGTCATGCCCCAGGCCTGCAGGTTCTCGTTCTCCAGCGAGATCACCGGCTTGTTCAGACGCTTCAACCGCTCCGCCTCGATGTGCCAGGCCGACTTGAGACTGCCGATCACCGAGCGCGGCAAGAAGGCCCAGAAGGTCTCGCCCATCTTCGAGCTGGCCGGATCTTCCGGCGTCGCCACGTTCTTGTGGTGCCCCTTGTTGTGCTCGATGAAGAAATGCCCGTACGCCACCGGAGCCAGCGTGATCTTCGCCAGCCAGCGCTCGAAGCCGCTGGTCTTGTGGCCCAGCTCATGCGCGGTGTTGATGCCCACGCCGTTCGCAATGCCCGTCGCCATCACCAGCGCGACCATGTCGATCCACGACAGATCACCCGTGATCGCCAGGTACGCACCGAGCCCCGTGATCAGATACTGGAAAGGCACATACGCATAGACGATGCGCAGGTAGTAGCGATCCGCATCGAGCTCCGCCACCGCGGATTCGGGCGCGTTGACGCGGTCCTCGCCGAACAGCAGATCCATCATCGGCGCCGCCACGTAGAACAGGAACGGCAGCACCCACAGCAGCGCACCCGGCGCGCCCGCCAACACCGCCACCACCGATGCAACCCCAATGGCCGGAACGGCGGGGCTTGCCAGCCACCACCAGCGCTTGCCGTCGACCCAGCCTGCCGTCGGTGCCGTGAGTTCCATCGTGCTCATGTCCGTTCTCCTCAGCCCCGGGATGGGGCAGGAACAGAATCAGCGATCGGCCTGGCGCGGATAGGTCATAATGCGCCATCATGTGGTCATAGTGCGCCAACCGATGAAGCGCCCACTCGCCAGAATGAAGTCCCTTTTTCCCGCCAGTAGGTTGAGGAGCAAGGAATTCCCTCGCCCTCTGGGAGAGGGCCAGGGATAGGGCGTTCGCGAAAGCGAGCGTTGTCGCGGAGCCAACCTCTCTCCGTTCGTGTCGAGTGCCGCGCGAAACGCGCGGTGTATCGAGACATCAGAGCCAAGGTAGCAGCGCTCAACAGTTCCAAGGAAAGGACAACGGTCATGCAAACGGAGCGAAAGCAAATGCCCACCCCCGAACTCGAAGTCCCCGCCCGCTACTACGCCCGCTTCGCCGAAGTCCTCACCCGCGAAGGTATCGACCTCGCCGACATCTTCCGCAAGCTGCGCATCCCCACACGCCTGCTCACCGAGCCGGACGCGAAGATCCGCATCTCGCAGGTCGACCGCCTCATCCAGGAACTCTTCACCCGCACCGGGCGCACCGATCTCGCCTTCGATCTCGGCAAGCTGCTCGCCGCCAACGCGCACAGCTTCGTCGGCTTCGGCATGCTCAGCAGTGCCACCGTCGACCAGGCCCTGCGTTTCGAAGCGCAGTACTTCCGCCTGATCATGCCGAGCTTCCGCATGCGCTACACCAGCGGCCCGGACTTCGGCGAAATGCACTTCACGCCCCGCGCCGCGATGAGCCACCTCAGCCTCGCGTTCCATCTCGAAGCGATCGCCGTCGCCGCACTGCGTGAAGTCTGGGACCTCACCGGCACGCAACGCCCGCATTGCAGGCTCTCGCTCTCCATCGCCGAGCCACCGCACGCCAGGCGCTACGTTCACGAACTGCCCAACGTCACCACGCGCTTCTCCGCAGACATCGCACCCAGCGTGAAACTGCGCATCGACGAAGATCCCCGCGCACTCCGCCTCGCAATGGCCGATGCAAACGCACTCAAACTCGCCGAGTCCCGCTGCCGAACCATGGTGCAGCAAGTCGCCGACGGCGGACGCTTCGCCGACTTTGTCGAGATGACCCTGCGCGAAGTCAGCGAAGGCCTGCCGACGCTGGAGGAGCTGGCGGCAACGCTCAACATCTCCAAGCGCACGCTCAATCGCTATCTGGAGCGCGAGGGCAAGAGCTACCGGGAGCTGTCCGGACACATCCAGCACGAGCTTGCCTGCGAGCGGCTGAGCAGTGGCATGAGCGCAACGGAAGTTGCCTACTCGCTCGGCTTCAAGGATCGCTCGAACTTTTCCAGAGCATTTCGCGCGAGAGCCGGGCACAGTCCAGGGCGGCATGCGGCGCCAGCGGGTGCGTCGCGGCAGGGAACGCGATAGTCGCCGAATATCGTGGCGATGATCCCAGTCAGACGTATCATGTCATCAAGGTATTGATCGCCGGGGGCGTGGACCGCGAAACAGTTCCGTACTTCTACTGAATGATCATCGGGTGGAAGTAGTCATAGACAGCCGACTCGATGGGTTGGTCGAACGTCAGATGCATCCTGACGACATCAAGCTCTTCGCCGTTCTCGCCACGCATGGTTGTCTGCTCGGCATTTGATGATTCAGCCGAGCCCAGGAAATAGAAATCCGATCCTTCGGCGTCGTCCTTCTTTGCAAAAACGAAGGTCTTCGCTCGGTGTTCGACTATTGCCGCAACTTCTTCGCTACGGAGGGTGCGCCGACTGCGGGTGTACCACTGCATCGTGAAGTTACTTAGAAGTTTGTCATCGTATGCAGTGCTTGCCGCTATCTCGTCTGACTTGTGGTACGTCACAAAGATGGGGCAGGTTAGCGTCGTCTTGTCCACCCTGTAACCGCCCCTGTCAATGGACTGTAGCCATCCGCATCAGTGTCGACTGGGGCTCCAGACCCTGCGTGTGTAGCCAACATGGCATGTTGGGCGGTACCCATGGAGATGATATTTCGCATGCCTGCCAACGCTTCGCCTGATGCTGGGTAACCGCGGTCAGGACGAGGATACGTGGACCAAGGCTCAGAATCCGCACCTTTGTGCCCGATGGCCAGAATTAACTTCTCGGCCCACTGACTCGGCCTCCTCCGGTAGGTCCATCCATCCCCCAGGCCTTCCCAGTCGGATTTCTCCGATTGGCAGCCCGGCCGGCGCTTGTGCCAACTGTTTGGCAAATCACTTCGCGGGTTGCAGGCTTATCCGCTCAGCAGGAGTCAGTCGATCGAGATTCAGCCTCTCGTCGACGATTCCTGACAGAGCTCCAGTCAGCGTGAGCGTGGCTGCCAGGAAGTGATTGTCCGACCAGTTCGGTAGCACCGACCGCAGCCAGTCGCGATGCCTCGCCGTGGATACTTCCATCAGCGCCGCCGGAATCTTCCACGAGCGGTAGGCCACCCCCAGAAGTTCGGCAATCGAAAGAACGTGCGCGACTCTTCGTTGAGGGTTTCTCCTACTGGCTCATGCCTGCCGGTGCGGAAACCTGAGCAATTGCTGCATTCTTGTTTGCTGCGTCAGATGTGCCAGACAGCTCATAGCCGCGGCTCAGTAAGTTGGCGGCGCGCCAGGCATTGCCCTTGAAGGCGGGAATTAACCACAGCGCAAAATAGCCGACAGTGAGCACGAACAACGCAGCGTCATAGACCAGCGGGTCAGCAACTGCATCCAACGCCACCTCGCTAGCCGCGGCGGCCATGTACAGCAAAAACCAGAGACCAAATTTCCCCCACAGGCTGCAAGCCAGCATCCAAAGCCCGCCGAAGAAGAAAGCGGGCCAGCTGAAGCCTACCTTCACCGCTGCGAATCCCTGCGTCGGATGTCGGTACGTCTGAAACGTTCTCATACGAGATCTCCTGTCGCCTATCGGATGAAGGCGTCGAGGAAACCCTATCGCGCTATCGGCTTGCATGGATTGCCAAACAGTTGGCAATCGGCGATCACCGCTGGGGCCCACCGGGGCGATTTGCCCGGATGACTCCGTTACGAGAACGAAGCAGCGACCAAGTCGCG